>JAYEOX010000109.1:63818-81990 GCA_034723415.1 Fidelibacterota bacterium
CAGATAGTAATAATATTTATATTGAAAAAAATGGGAATCAATTGGGAAATTTAAAAGAGAAAAAAATAAGAAGTGAAAATATTTTTGATGGCGTACTTTTAAATGTTAAAAAAGATATAGTCGAATTACCAGATGGTAATAAGACAGTACGTGAATATATTGTTCATCCGGGAGCCGTTGTTATTGTTGCATTTTTACCTAATGGAAATATTATTTTGGAAAGACAATTTCGTTATCCTGTTGGGAAAGTTTTTATTGAATTGCCTGCAGGTAAAATTGATGCAGGTGAAAATTTAGAAGATACAGCAAAACGTGAAATGGCTGAAGAAACCGGTTATCATCCGAATAGTTTACAATATATTGGGAAATTATATCCGGGAATTGGTTATTCCGATGAAGTGATTTATATTTATAAAGCAGATAGATTGGAAAAAAGAAATTTAAGTAGTGATGATGATGAATTTATTGAGATATTCGATGTTCCATTTAAAACAGCTTATCAGATGGTAATGAGTGGTGAGATAGTTGATGCAAAATCAATGATTGGAATTATGATGGTGAAGGGAAAGTTTGATATTTAGTCTCTTGCAAAGTTTGCCAAGAAGTGTAAAAAACGCAAAAAATATTTTTAGAAATTAGAAATTGCCTACACGCCGCAAGCGGGGAAATTAAAAAGGATTTCCACGAATACATAAATATGAATTTGATGCTTGAAATTTGAAATTTGAAGTTGGACAATGGAAAATGTAGAATGGAGAACGAATGTGTCTTTGGATGATATTTTAACTTTAAGAAATATGAAAATTGAAAATAGTTGAAAATACAAATTGCCACGAGTTTTAAATTATGGATTGAAAAACACACGGAATTATGAAATTATCATTATTAAAATTACAACAATTAAAAAAAGAAATTAATATTGATTTAATTGGTGTCGCAAAAGCCGAACATTTAAAAAAAGATGAAAATGTATATAAAGATTGGTTAAAAAAAAATTATCATGCCGATATGAATTGGATGGAGAAACATTTAGATAAACGAAGCAATCCTGAATTGTTATTTCCAAACACAAAATCTGTTATTGTAATTGGAATGAATTATTATAATAAAATTTCACAAAAAGAAATAGGCGATTTATTAGTTTCAAAATATGTGACAAAAATTGATTATCATAAATTCGTGAAAAACAAGTTATATTTGCTATTGAAAAAGTTGAAAGAAATTGACAGTTCTATAAAAGGAAGAGCTTTTGTTGACACGGCACCGATATTTGAGAAAGCATGGGCGATTAAAGCCGGAATTGGTTGGCGTGGGAAAAATTCTTTGGTGATTTCACCTGAATACGGTTCGTGGATATTTCTTGGTATTTTACTTGTAAATGTAGAATTTGACAGATATTCAAAAGAGAAAAAAAATCAGTGCGGAGATTGTAATTTATGTATTGATGCTTGTCCCACAAATGCAATTTTGGAAGGCAATAAAATTGATGCAAACAGATGTATTTCATATTGGACTGTTGAAAATAATGATGAAAAATTGCCGGAAAATATTGAATTAGAAAATTGGATTTACGGCTGTGATATTTGTCAAAATGTGTGCCCGTTTAACAAACAAAATTCTAAAAAAACAGTTCATCAGGAATTTGAATTGAAAAAAACATTACAAAATAGATCAAAAAAATATTGGGAAAAATTATCCGAAAAAGAATACAAAAAAATAAAGAAAAACACAGCAATGGAAAGAAAAAGATTTTTGTTTATTTTGAGAGATATAAATCATAACTTACAGTATAATAAATAAGAGTAAAATATATTTTGGAGAAATATTTATGAATAAAAAACAGATAGGAACGCTTAAAAAAATATCAGCAGGAGAATGTTACAATCCACATTCGGTTTTAGGAATTCATGAGGATTCTTCTCTTAAGAAAATAATAAGAATTTATCAGCAGAATGTTAAGAAAATATATATTCAGACGATGGATTCTTATAAAAAGAAATATGAGTTAAAAAAGGCAGGCGTAGATAATTTATGGGAAGTTTCTGTAAAGCGAAAAAGATTCTTTAACTATAAAGTTTTTGTTGAATATGAAAATGGAGACAAATATAATTATATAGATCCATATCAATTTGCTCCAACGCTTACAGAAGAAGATCTGTATCTTTTTGGTAAGGGAGATAATCATTTTGTATATGAAAAATTAGGAGCTAATCCCAAAACGGTTGATGGAATAAAAGGAGTTAGCTTTGCCGTTTGGGCGCCAGCTGCTCGTCGTGTTAGTGTTGTAGGAAATTTCAACTTGTGGAATGGATTGCTTCATCAGATGAGAAGTTTAGGTAATTCGGGTGTTTGGGAGATTTTCATTCCGGAAATTGAAGTAGGAGAATTATATAAATTTGAAATTTTAACTCAGTCAGATGGATTAAAAATAAAGTCAGATCCTTATGGAAAATATTTTCAGATGAGACCGAATAATGCTTCGATTGTTTATGAATCAAATTATAAATGGGAAGATAAAAAATATTTTAATAACAAACCTGAAAATGTAAGTGATAAACCAATGAATGTTTATGAAGTTCATTTGGGTTCTTGGAAAAGAGACGAAAATTGGGAATGGTATTCATATCGCGAAATTGCTCCAAGGTTAATTGAGCATGTGAAAAAATTAGGATTTACACATATTGAATTTATGCCGTTATCTGAATATCCCTTTGACGGATCGTGGGGCTATCAAGTTACCGGATATTATGCTTTGACAAGTAGATTTGGCACACCGGATGATTTTAAATATCTCGTTGATCAGTGTCATCAAAATGGAATTGGAATAATTATGGATTGGGTTCCCGCTCACTTTCCAAAAGATGATTTTGCATTAAGAAGATTTGATGGGACTGCGCTTTATGAACATGAAAATCCAAAGCAGGGTGAACATCCTGATTGGGGAACGCTTATTTTTAATTATGGACGAGACGAAGTAAAGAATTTTTTACTTTCCAATGCAATTTATTTATTAAAAGAATTCCATATCGATGGCTTGAGAATTGATGCTGTTGCAAGTATGATATATTTGGATTATAGTAGAAATGAAGGTGAATGGATTCCAAATAAATATGGCGGAAATGAAAATTTAGAAGCAATTGGTTTCATGAAACATTTGACGACAGTCATTGGAAAATATTATCCGAATGCTCTAATTATTGCGGAAGAATCTACAGCTTGGGGAGGTGTCAGTAACCCTGTTTATGCAGGTGGATTGGGATTTGATTATAAGTGGAATATGGGTTGGATGAATGATTTTCTTGAATATATGAAAAAAGATCCAATTCATAGAAAATATCACCATAATGAATTAACTTTTTCAATGCTTTACGCATATACTGAAAAATTCATTTTGGTTTTAAGCCACGATGAAATCGTTCACGGAAAGAGTTCACTTCTAAGTAAAATGCCGGGTGATGATTGGCAAAAATTCGCTAATTTCAAATTGATGTTAGCATTTATGTATTCTCATCCAGGCAAAAAATTACTATTTATGGGTTCGGAATTTGCTCCTTGGAATGAGTGGAATGAAATGCAGGGTGTTCAATGGGAATTATCACAATGGTCGCCACATAAAAATGCAGAAATATTCTTAAAACAACTGAATCATTTATATTTACAAGAGCCAGCATTTTGGGAAAAAGACAATGATCCATCCGGATTTGAGTGGATAGATAGTAACAATTCTGATCAGTCAATCGTAAGTTTTATTAGGCATGGTAAAAAGAAAAAGGATGATTTGATTATAATATGTAATTTCACACCTGAAACATATTTTGATTTTCGACTTGGTGTGAATAAAAAAGGAAAATATAAAGAAATTTTCAATACTGATAATAAGGATATTAATGGAAGCGGCGTTATTCAAAATGGAATTCACGAAACTGAAAATGTAAATTGGAATGGAAAGGATCAATCCATAGTTTTTGGATTACCACCATTGGGAACTGTCATTTTTAAGAAGGTGAATTAATGCTAAATATCTCATTTTTAAATTTAATGAAATATTATTATGCGAAAATGTTTTAAAATAATAATTATATCTGTATTATTAATAGTAAGTTCATTATTTTCTACTCAAATACATGTTCCTATTAATGATCCGATATATTCATATTTGGATCGAATGGCAACGATGGGAATTGTTCGCAATATCTTTAATGATGCATTGCCATTGAATAGGGGTGAAATAGCAGAATCATTAAAAAAAATATATGAGAAAAAAGATCAGCTTTCTAGAGTAGATAGAAAAATATTATATGAGTATATATCAGATTATCGTTATGAATTTGGTGGCAAAAAACATTGGAAAATAAAAGATAATTCAAATACATATTTTAGATTTAGCAAAGGGGAAAATTTTAAAAACGACTTAAAAGATATTTTTACATATCGTGATAATGCAGAAGATTTACATCTATTTACATATGAAAAAAACAACGAATTATTATGGCTGGATTTTGATTTTTATGATAGAGTTGAAATGCAAAATAAATCCTTTAGAACAATTGGAGCGATGGGTTTTATAATCTCATCGCAAATTGGAGAGCATTTTTCATTATACATGGATGCTTATGAATATGGTCAAACAACGCAAGAAGGATTCGATTATCTTTCATCTGAAATGAGCAATCCTTTTAACCATATTGTTGAAGATATTTACTTTGCCGACAAATCGGATGCCTATATTCAATATACTTCAAAATTAGGAAGCTTTACATTGGGAAAGGAACCACTTCATTGGGGAAATTCAGATAATTCATTGATTTTATCTAAGTCGGATTCTAATGCATCTTATGCTTTTATAAAATGGGAACGGAAGTTCTATAAGTCAAAATTTACTTTTTTGCACGGTTCCTTATTACCAAAAGATTCATATATTGAACAAGTAAGTGAAAGAGAAGCATATAGTAACAAATATTTAGTTGGGCATCGTTGGGAGTTCATGCCATGGGATAAATTTCATTTAGGATTTACTGAGATGGTAGTTTATGGTGAACGAAATCCGGATTTGACTTATCTAATCCCGTCGGTTTTTTTATGGCCTTCACAACATAATTTAATGGATAGAGATAATACGATGATGTCATTTGAATTTGAGTATTTTCCTTTTAATAAAATGAAGTTATATGGAACTTGGTATTTGGATGAATTAAGTTTTGATAAATTGTTCAGTAAATGGTGGGGAAATAAATTTGGTTATCAAATGGGGGTTCATTTCACACCGAAATTATCAAAATTATCTACCGATTTTATTTTTGAATTTACTGCTGTTAGGCCTTGGACATATACACATAAATATTCTATAAATTCTTATACGCACGCAGGTGAAAATTTAGGATTTGAATATGGTCCGAATACTCAATTATTTCATGTTCAAAACAGATGGTGGATTACAAAAAGGCAAACAATGACATTTGAATATCAGTTATTAAAAAGAGGAATAAAATCAGCTTCAGATACAACGAGTTATGTTATAGGAAATGATGCAAATCAAAGTTACAATAATAGAAATCCCGAATATGATATGTCAACTGACGGATTAATGGGTGAAGTAATTGATGTAAATTCTTTTTCAATGAATTGGTATTATCAATTAAGTAATGATCTTTATATTAATGCTAAATATAAAATTAGAAAAATTCAGGAAGAAATTGATAATTTTGTATCATTAGAATTACGCTTTAAATTATAAATAATTTTTAAAATTTATGAAAAAGAGTATAATATGCATTATCCAACTAATAATTTCATTAAGTATTGTGATGATAATAAAAATATAAATTGTGGAGAATGAAATGTTAAATGTGACTATTATTTTTATTATTTCAATTTATGTATTAATTACAATTCTCATGTTATTTGGATTGAATAAAAATTCTGCAATCCAAAATAATGAATTGAAAAGTTTCTCTATTGTTATTTCAGTGAAAAATGAAGTCAATAATATAAAATATTTATTGAGAAGTTTAACTAAAATTGATTATCCTCAAGAATTATTAGAAATAATAATTGTCGATAATGGTTCAAATGATTATACGGGGGGAATTGCATCCAAATTTTGTGAAAAATATGATCATTTTAAATTTATTAAAGCAGAGGATAAAAGTAACAATGGACTTAAGGGGAAACGTTATGGTTTACAGCAAGGTATTCTAAAGAGTTCAGGAGAAATAATTCTTGTTACTGATGGTGATTGTAAAGTTCCGCCATCTTGGGTAAAATCCTATAATTCAAAATTTAGTAAAAAGATTGGTTTGATAGCCGGTAGTATTTCTTTGATAGGAAAAAATCAAAAAGCTTCACGATTTGTAAAAGTGCAAGCTTTGGATTGGTTATTTTTACAGTCAATAGCAGCGGGTACTACTGGAATAAATCTACCGGTATCAATGCTTGGCGGGAATTTTGCAATAAGAAGAAAAACTTATAATGATATAGGCGGATTTGAAAAATTGGGTATTAATATTACTATAGATATGAAATTAATTCAAAAGGTATCTAAAAATAAAAAATGGAAAATTTTGTATTCTTCTGATAATAATCTTCTCGTTTATACTTTACCGGCTGAAAACTTTAATGATTTTATTAGACAACGAAAACGGTGGGCAATGGGAGGCACTGATGTTTCAATTTGGGGAATATTTTTGCAAGCAACAGCTGTAATAACTCACTTGGTAATTATTTTTGGATTTTTATTACCGATCAGTAAATTTTTATTGTTATGTGGAATAATTAGTATTTTTTCAGTTGATTTTATTTTACTCTTTAAACAACTTGTAAAGTTCAAAATGAAAAAATTACTTCTTTATTTTTTCCATTTTGAGTTGTTCTATATTTTTTACACCTTCATATTTATACCGATTGTACTATTGTCAAAAAAGGTAAAATGGAAAGGCGAAGAGTATAAATTGTAAATTATGGATTAGATTTTCCAATTAACCAATTAACCAATTTCTTAAGATTTGCTCATTTTCGCAAGGATTCTGCTTAAATTAAAAATTTCTAAACTATTAAACTCCTAAATAATCATTTAATATTTCTAAGAAATTCTAAATAATTATCTAACTCACTGCGAGTTCTTTTTTCGGTTACGGCAATTATAAGTTCATGTGTTTTATTCGGAAAAAAATTATCTAATGAAATGCCGGCATAAATATTTTCATCTTTAGCTTTTAATATTAAATCTTTAGCAGGTATCGGAGTTTTAATTACAAATTCCTTGAAAAATGGATTGTCAGTTACTTTGGAAAACCCATCTATTTTGATAATATTTTCATATAAATAATGTGATTTTTGAAGACAAAGATTTGCTGCATCTTTTAATCCTGATTTTCCCATCAAAGCCAAATAAATTGTAGCAGCCATAGCATTCAATCCTTCATTTGAACAGATATTACTTGTAGCTTTTTCACGCCTGATGTGTTGTTCTCTTGTTTGTAAAGTCAGAACGAATCCATCTTTTCCATTGCTATCTTTTGTCGCTCCGACAATTCGACCTGGCATTTTTCTGATATATTTTTTCTTTGTTGAAAATAATCCAAGGTATGGTCCGCCAAAATTTAGATGATTGCCCAACATTTGACCTTCTCCAACAACAATATCTGCATTATAATTTCCGGGTGGTTTAAGTAATGACAACGAGATTGCATCAATATTTGCAATAAATAATGTTTTTTTGTCTTGAAGAATGTTTGATACTTTTTCCATATTTTCAATGTAACCAAAAAAGTTTGGAGATTGCATAATTACAGCTGCAACCTCATTGTCTAAATTTTTTTCTATTTCTTCAATATCTGTAACCATATCTTTTGATTTAATTTTTACAATTTTTAATTCTGATGGTTCGCAGTAAGTTTCTAAAACCTTTAGATAGTTTGGATTAACAGTTTCTGAAATGATAATTTTGTTTTTTCGTGTAATGTTTTTTGCCATTATAGTTGCTTCTGCCATTGCCGTTGCTCCATCATACATTGAGGCATTTGTAACATCCATTTGAGTTAATTCACAAATCATGGATTGAAATTCATACATTGCTTGCAAGGTTCCTTGACTGACTTCAGCTTGATAGGGAGTATATGCGGTTGCAAATTCGGATCTGGAAATTAAAAAATCGACAACTTTGGGAATAAAATGATCATAAACTCCACCACCTAAAAAGTTACTTACTTTTTCTGTAGAGAGATTCTTTGAAGTGATTTGTGAAATTTCTTTTTCAATTTCAAGTTCACTTAATGGTTCTGGTAATGATAATTTTTGATCTGATTTTAATACTTTTGGAATTGATTTTAACAGATCTTCGAATTTTTCAACACCGATTTTTTTAAGCATTTCATTAGTATCATTCTTTGTATTTGGAATGTAACTCATTAATAAGCTCCGTAATTAGTTTTTATAAAAAAAATTATTTTCCAACAAATTCTTTATATGATTTGCTGTCCATTAGATTTCCTAATTCACTTTTATCTGAAAATTCAATTTTTAATATCCATCCTTTTTCGTATGGATCAGAATTAATTATTTCAGGTTCATCATTTAACAATTCATTTATTTCCACTACTTTTCCTGAAAGTGGAGATAATATATCTGAAACGGTTTTTACTGCTTCAATTGTTCCAAATGGTTCGTTTTCTTCAACCTCATCATCAACTTCCGGTAATTCAATAAAAACAACATCACCTAATTCACTTTGTGCAAATTCTGATATCCCTATAGTAGCAATATTACCATCGATTTTTATCCATTCGTGATCTTCTGAATATTTTAGATTTTCTGGGAAATTCATAATAAACTCCTTTATTTTTATTGATATAATTTAGTTAAAAATTGACAAAAAACAAAATATTTTATTGAAAGAAAATTGGAATATTTTTTGTTATAATATTTATAATTACTTTTGTTGATTATTATTAGATTTTGTTTTTGCTATTTTTCATTATTTCCCTTATCTTTATACAAAAAAAGGAGGAAACCAAAATGCAAGAAGAAGTAAAAACCGATGTTTCATTTTTCTATCGTTTTGTGAATGTTTTTTTGAAACCATCGACATCTTTTCAATCAATCAAAAGAAAGATGACTTGGAAACAAACGATAATTCCAATAATTATTCTTATTTTAGTTAGTGTAGTAACTTACAACTTATTGTTACCCGTTACTATTCCTGAAGCTGAAAAACGAATAAATAAAGTCGAAATATTAAAGGGAGAACAAAAAATAGAACGGATAGAAAAAACTACAGACAGAATGAATGGTCCAATTCCATATATTGGAATAGTCGTTTCTCAGCCAATAATTATCTTAATAATTGGAGCAGTATTTTTATTTATTGGTAATATTATTGGTGGCGGGAAGGCAGAATTGTTAAAAATGATTGGAGTGGCATTATATATTCAAATGCTTGATATTGCAGCAAGTATTGTTAAGATTCCACTTATGTTATCTCAAAAAACCGTAGATGTTCAAACAAGTTTGGCTTTAGCATTTCCGGAAATTGACACCTCAAATATTTGGTATAACATTGCAGCTCAATTCGATATTTTTAAAATTTGGAAAATTATTTTATGGATAATAGCATTTGAAATTATTTATAAATATTCTGCTAAAAAATCATCATATCTTGTTATCCCTATTTGGGTTATTGTAGCTGCTATTAGTGTATTTTTCGCAAGTATGAATTTTGGCGGTTAAATTTTTTGAATGTGAATAAACGGAATTAAATGATCAAATAGTATTTATTTTTAAAACTTCGGAAGATTTATAAACTTTCGAAGTTTTATTGTTTTTTTGACAACTTTTATTTAAACTATGTGTCTAATAAAGATATTATGTTTGTGAAAAAAAGATTTAATGTGATATTTACAAACGATTATGAAAAATAAAGTGGAGTAATTTAATGAGAATGAAGAGGATGATATTAATAATTTTAATTTCTAATTTCACTTTTTTATTTGCTCAAAATAACGAATCATTGACTCTTAATGATTGCATTGATTTGGCAATAAAAAATAATCCTACATTAGAAAGAAGTGAATTAACAGTTGATCAAATGCATGTAAATACAAAAAAAGCATATTCATATCTCTATC
The DNA here is from genome assembly GCA_034723415.1 of Fidelibacterota bacterium. Lineage (GTDB taxonomy): Bacteria > Fidelibacterota > Fidelibacteria > Fidelibacterales > Fidelibacteraceae > TCS52. The sequence goes on from JAYEOX010000109.1 coordinate 73,940, forward strand.
CAAGTGTGAGGTTGTCAGCGAGCAGTTCTGCTTCTGAAAGTGGTGACTGGGAAATGGGTTGGAGTGCCGGTGGATCTGTAAGTCAAAATATTTATCAGCCGGGAATGTTCTCCGGAATCAAGCAAACGAAGGCAACTGAAAAGATGTCACGGATAAATAACAGTGACGTTATTTCACAAATTCGTGAAAGTGTATCGAATTATTTTTATCAGATATTAGCATCTAAAAATTTGATAAGCGTATATGAAAAAAATATACTATTTTCTGAAGAGAATTTAAAAAAGATTCGAAATATGTATGAATTGGGCTCAAATACAGAATCTGATGTATTGAAAGCCGAAGTGCAAAAGAGCACATTTGAATCTCAGTTAATTCAAGAAAAGCAGAATAAATTAGGTCTGACAAGATCGCTGAATTTGTTAATGGGAAGAAATGCGGATGTAAATTTATCATTAAAAGAATCAGTTGTGAGAGAATCAAAAATTCCAAGCATTATAAAAGCAAAAGAATTTTTATTCAAGAATAATCCTGATTTACTTGCATTGTATAAAGAAAAACAAATTCAACAATTATCTTTGAAGATTTCACGAGAATCATATTTGCCTTCGTTATCTGCATCTTATTCATATTCAAAAGGTGAAAGTTATGGAGTTGAAACAACAAATAATTCGATTTCGTTAAATGCAGGAGTTACTATATTTAATGGATTTAATAAAAAAAATTCCGTCGAATATGAAAAGATCGGTTTAAAATCTGTTGAAGTAAAGATCAGAGAAAAAAAACAAATATTGGAACAGATGCTTGTGCAATATTACACATCTCTTGAAACATATGTAAAATTGATTAAAATAAAAGAGATAGAATTAAAGTCGGCAAAAAGAGATTTAGAATTAGTAACTCAACAATATCAAATTGGATCAAGTACAATTTTGGAGCAGATGAATGCTCAATTATCCGTATTGAATGCAGAAAGTGCATTAGTAAAGTCAAAATATTCAAAGAAAATTGTAGAAGTAAAAATACAAGAATTAATTTATTAATAGATAAAAATTAGAGGAATTATTTATGAAAAAATGGATTATTATCGGTGTTGTAATTTTAGTAGTTGGAGCAATTGTTGTTTTAAATGTTTTGCAAAAGAAAGAAAAAGCTATTCAAGTGCAGACAACTAAAGTGAAATTAACAACAATCGAATCAAAAGTATCGGCAAGTGGTACAATATTACCGGTTATACAAGTGGATATTAGTGCAAATGTTGCCGGTGAAATTACGAAAATGTATATAAAAGAAGGTGAATTCGTAGAAGAAGGACAGATATTAGCTCAGTTGGATAAGGTGCGATATGAAGCGGAATTGGATAGAGCAAGATCAGTTTACAATTCTCGGAAAGCTTCTCTTGCTCTGACAAAGAAGGAATTAAAACGAAGTCGTGCGCTTTATAAAGCCAAAAATATTAGTGAATCGCAGCTGGATCAGGTAGTTGCGAATTATGAAATAGGAACGAATAATTTGGAACAGGCAAAGGCCTCTTTAGATCAAGCAAAGGATAATTTAAATAAAACAACAATTTTTGCACCGATTTCCGGAACAGTAATTGATCTCCGCAAGGAGCAAGGTGAAATTGCAATGGGATCAACTTTTCAAGCAGATATAATTATGTCTGTTGGTGATTTGACACAGATGGAAGTGGAAGTGGAAGTAAATGAAAACGATGTTGTTGAAGTTAGTATTGGCGATTCTGTAGATATTGAAATCGATGCTATTCCTGATACTTCATTTAAAGGGATCGTAACGGAAATTGCTCATTCTGCGACTTCATCAGGTGTTGGTACTCAAGAATCGGTAACTAATTATGATGTCGTTGTCAGTATGTTAGAAATTCCAAAAGTGTTGCGTTCTGGAATGAGCGCAGCTGTAGAGATATTAACAGAAAAACATAAAAATGTAGTTGGAGTTCCAATTCAAAGTATAACTGTACGACCTGAAAATAAAGTAAATATTCGAATGAAAAAAGGATCGAAAGTTGATAATCAAAAAAGAAAAATGAATAAAGATACAGCTGATGTAAAAGGAAACTCCGGCTATAAAATGTATACCAAAGAAAAAATGTTAGAAGTTGCTTTTATTATAGTTGGTGATACTGCAAAAGCAGTGCCTGTTGAAATAGGGATAGCAAGCGAAGATCTTTTTGAGATAAAATCCGGATTGTCTGTTGGTGATGAAATTGTTATAGGAAGTCATGAGGCATTGAGTAGAGAATTACAAACCGGAAAATTAGTTGAAAAAGATTCTAAAGGTGGAAAAAACAAAGATAGTAAACGAAAAGAAAGAAGGTAAAAAGTGGCATTATTAGAATTAAGTAATATTTTTAAAACATATAAAATCGGTAGTGTAGAAGTTCATGCTTTGCAGGGCTTGAATACAGTTATTGAAAAGAATGAATATGTGTCAATTATGGGGGCATCCGGATCGGGGAAATCAACTTTAATGAATGTCATAGGATGTTTGGATACACCAACTTCCGGTAGTTATCTCCTTGATGGTTTAACTGTACATTCCAACGATAAAAAAAAATCAAAATTAGATGATAATGAGTTAGCAGAAATCCGTAATCAGAAAATTGGCTTTGTATTTCAAACTTTTAATTTACTTCCACGAGCAACTGCTTTGCACAATGTAGAATTACCTTTAATTTATGCTGGAGTATCTAAAAAAGCGAGAATGGGAAAAGCACATTCTACCCTAATTGAAGTTGGACTTGGTGATCGTATGCATCACAGACCAAATGAATTGTCAGGTGGTCAACGACAGAGAGTAGCAATGGCGAGAGCTTTAGTTAACAATCCTTCAATTATTCTCGCAGATGAACCGACAGGAAATCTTGATAGTAAAACAAGTGCTGAAATTATGGTTCTTCTCGATAAATTGCATTCTGTTGGAAATACGATCATTCTCGTTACTCATGAACATGATATTGCAGAACATGCACATAGAATTATTACACTTCTCGATGGTAAAGTTTCTAAAGATAGCAAAACGAAAAATGGTAGCAAGAATAAATTAATTAACAACAATTAAATATATATGAAAAAAGGGAAAATATAAATGGGGCAATTGTGGGAAAGTTTTATCATGGCTTTCAAAGATGTATTTGCAAATAAGACAAGAAGTTTCTTAACTATGCTAGGCATTATTATCGGGATTTTATCTGTTTCGCTTATGGGAACTGCTATTTCAGGTATCAATAATACATTTGAAAATAGTATGGATATGATGGGAAATGATGTTTTACATTTACAAAAATTCCCTTGGTTTATGAAAGGTGGCGATTGGTGGGATTTCAGGAATCGACCTAATATGAAAGTAGAATATGCAGAAAAAATATTACAGCGATCTAAAAAAATATCTTTTGCTACTCCTGAAATGCAAAATATGGGAAACATAAGATATGGTGATAATTCTATTCAAGGTGTATTTATAGATGCGGCAAATTGGCAATTGCAATTTGTGAATTCTCTGGATTTCTCAGCTGGTAGATTTTACACGAAAGCCGAGGATAGAAATGCTTCGAAAGTAGTTGTGATCGGTTATGGAATTAAAGACAATTTATTTCCAAGCCAAAATCCAATTGGAGAAGAAGTCAGAATTAGAGGAATGAAGTATAAAGTAATTGGAACTCTGAAAGAACAGGGAAAATTTTTAGGACTATTCAGTTTCGATAACATGGCTATAATTCCTTTAAGATCAGCATATTCAATTTTTGGACGCAGAAAGCACATGTCAATAACTTTAAAAGTTCGTGAGGGATTTAAAGTTGATGAAGCCAAAGAAGAAGTAAGAATAATAATGCGTTCATTAAGAGGTTTGAAACCAGTTGAAAAGGACAATTTTGCAATTAATCAACAAGAAGCATTCCGTCAGCAGTTTTCAGCGATAAAAATGGGGATATCAGGTGCCGGTTTTGGGATAACTGCTTTAGCTTTATTGGTTGGTGGAATTGGAATAATGAACATTATGTTCGTAAGTGTAAGGGAAAGAACAAAAGAGATTGGAATTAGAAAGGCACTTGGAGCAAAACAAAATGTTATTCTATTCCAATTTTTAAGTGAGGCGGTAATTATTGCTGTAATCGGAGGAATGATTGGATTGATCATTACTACGAGTTTAGTGGGTTTGTTAAATAAATTCTTTGTTGCTTCTCTATCTATTGAATTAATAATTATTTCATTATCTGTTTCCATAATTACCGGAGTATTGTCCGGAATTGTTCCTGCAAGAAAAGCAGCTAAATTAGATCCGATAGATGCAATAAGATATGAGTAGTTTTACTTGATTTTGTAAAAGTGAAGCGAGAACGGAGTTAAGGAAAATCTGGAAATTAGAAAAATAGGGAATAAATTGCCACGAATACATAAATAATAATTTATACTTCCTGCTCGCTTGCCTGTGGAAGACAAGCTGCAGGCGGAAAAAATGGGAAAAATAAAAGAATTAAAGGAATAACTTAATGAACCTAAAAGAAATATTATATTCGTCATTTGATTCGATAAGACAAAATAAAACAAGATCATTTTTGACTTTATTAGGAGTTATTATTGGTATTTTTTCGATCATTGGTGTAATGACTGCAATGAATATTTTATCATCTTCTATGGAAACAAATTTAAGTACTTTAGGAACGAACACATTTCAAATTCAAAAATATCCAAGTATTAATTTTGGTCCTGGCAGCCGTAAAAAATATCACAATAGGAAAAATTTAACTTATGAAGATTACTTAAAATTGGAAAAGAGAATTACAATTGCCGATTATATATCCGGTGAGGATTGGCACTATACAACAGTAAGATTTGAAGATAAAAAAACAGAGTCAAATATACCAATTGGAGGTGTTACTCCTGAATGGGATTATACAAATAGTTATGATATAAAAGAGGGAAGAATGATCACGGATCAAGATATTCGCCATCAAAGCAATGTTGCTATTGTTGGACAGGATATTATTGATATTTTAATGCCACAATATTATCCGATTGGTCAAAAAATTAAAATTGCTGGCGTTAAATTTAAAATTATTGGAATTTGGAGTGAAAAAGGTGAATTTTTTGGTGAATCAAAAGATAATCGTGTAATAATACCTTTAACAACTCATTTAAAGATGTTTAGTGGTAAAAGAACGAGTTTACATTATTGTGTTAGTACTATAGATCAAAATAGATTTGAATTAGCTAAAGATGAAGTCATTTATAATTTAAGAACAATTCGAGGAGTTGAACCCGGTGAAGAAAATGATTTTGAAATTTTTTCAAATACTTCACTAATAGAATCGTTTAATAAAGTTATGGATTCTGTTAAAATGGGTGGACTTATTATTAGTTCCATTGCATTGTTGGCTGCCGGAATTGGTATAATGAATATTATGTTGGTTTCAGTGAGCGAACGAACTCGTGAAATTGGTATAAGAAAAAGTATTGGCGCAAGAAACAATGATATTATGAGGCAATTTTTATTAGAAGCATTAATTTTAACATTAATTGGTGGAATAATTGGAATACTGCTTGGAATTATTGGTGGAAATATTTTAGCAATTGTCTTGAAAATGAATGCTATGATCCCCTGGGATTGGATTGTTATTGGTGTTGTTGTTTGTTCTTTAATCGGAGGAATTTTTGGAACATATCCGGCAGTGAAAGCAGCTCATCTTGATCCGATCGATGCGTTAAGATATGAATAAATGTCAATTGTAGATAGAGAATTAAAAAAAGGGAAAAAATGAAAAAGAATGTAATAGAAGGTAAGAGTATTACTTTTACTTTGAAAATTGTAAAGCTGTAATATTTGAAACACCCCGAAAATTCAAGATAAATAAAATATTCTAATTATGTTTTTATTAATTTAAATATGAATACGATTTATGGAGTAAAATAACCGTGTTATTTTATTAAATTTCGGAGAAATTTAAATATGATGGCAAATTAATGGAATATTTGTAAAAAAAGCTTCGCTTTTTTGCATTAACACGGTTAATGCACTCCAAAAAAACAAAGCAATCTATTAATAAAATAAATTAATATGATAATATTAAAAACAATTTAAAAATATTATTTATGTAACATACTATGCTATCGATAGTTATACGAATTATCCTCGTTTTTTTCGGGGTGTTTCAGTAAAGCTGTAATATTTTTTGACTTTAACGATTTAATTTTTTATTATACATCAGTAGCAAAAGAATTGTTTTTTTAAATAAAAAAAAAGAGATAACTAGTGAACAAATTCATCTAAAAAATTAGGAATAAAACCAATCTATTCCGGGTAGCCAATAATTAATCGTGCAAATAATTGGTTGGTAATGTTAAAATAGACAAATATTATGAATAAAATCAAATGAAAATAGGGGGAAAGCATGAAAAGATTATGTATGGTATTACTTATTACTCTACCTTTATTTCTTTTTGCAGAATTAAACGAACATATGGAGGTAAATGGATTACAATTTAAAAATCCACAAGCTGGTGTTTTTATAAAAGATTATTTAAGCGTTGCTGAGATATCTGTTACAGAAATGCCCAACTATTATATGAGAATGGCCTTTTTTGCCGGAACTGAGGAGAATATTATTTCCGGTAATGGAAACGAGGCTTTGAAATATATTTCCGAATGGAATTCTGATCCTGGAAACAGGAAAGTTGATACAACTAAAATTAAAGGTGAAGAAATATTAATTTTTCAAAAAACCTTCCAGGATGCACAACGCAGGCGAGGTTATAAAAACCTGAAAATGAAAGTTACAGAAAAAATATACAAAATTGAACAATCTGATGCCATGCTCTTTGAATATGAAGTAAAATCGGACAATCATAACGATGAACTTATTGTCGGATGTTTTTTTGATTTCGATATTCCCGATGAAGATAATAAATGCAATTCCTATAATGATCAGGTTACTATTGACTCTCGCTCCAATTTCATCTATATGGCCAATCAAGGCAAACCGGAAAAGAGTATGATTCCGACAATTTTACCTTTATCTTCAGATATTGATTATTATGTTTATAACGTTAAGAATGAAGTTTACAATGATGATAAGATTTGGGAAACTCTTACAAAGAACAATAAAGCTGATGAGGAATACAGTTCTAAAAAATCTGATTATCGTTTTATGATGTACAAGAAACCACAAAAAATTGGTAAGGACGGCGCAGTAAACTTTTCCTTTGTCCTTTTTCATTCCTATGGTAAAAAATCAATCAGTGAAATGCGTAAGGAACTGGATAAATATGTTATCAGCTTTCCAAAAATGGCAAAGAAGAATTCTCCTCAGGATGCTAAAGAGATATCAACACCGAACTCTTTTATCTTATCAAATAATTACCCCAATCCCTTTAATCCATCTACAAAATTCAGAGTATCAATTCCGGAAAAATCCAATCTGAATATTAAGATCTATGATATTTCAGGAAAATTGGTACAAAAAATTCATTCCGGAGTAGTATCATCAGGTACTCATGAGTATATGTGGGATGGTAGGAACCTGAACAATCTAACAGTATCCTCAGGACTTTACTTTATAAAAGCAGAGTCCGCTGGCACTGTTAAGATGAATAAAATAATGCTGCTAAGATAACTGGAGGAGGAAATAACATGAAATTCTTTAAAAATATATTTATTATTGTTATATTATTTAGTATGAATATTTATGCAAGACCACCTTGGGATCAAGGTCCAAATAACAGAACTTATCGAGCAACTGCAAATATATATGTAGAAGATGTTAATGGAAATCCGGTCTTTAATATTTCAGGAACCTTCCATTTTAAAATGAGTTTTGATACTGATGGAGACGGGTGTGTTGATGAAGACGACCCTCTGGCATATAAATTTGAAACTGGAAATTTCACAACTGATCAACAGGGTAGTGCCTTTGTAGAACTTTTTATTACTGTTCCTATTGAGTGGTATAATGGTTGGAAAAATGTTTATGTAAATGATCTAAATGGGCAAATAAATGGAGTTAACATTTCTATTTCAGAATGTAATAATACTCAATC
>JAYEOX010000110.1:0-12518 GCA_034723415.1 Fidelibacterota bacterium
GTTAGGTAATTTAAATATTCCAAATTTCTTTAAAAGTATGAACCTTATCACAATATTTACAAATAAATTTATTGTCGCTTGTTTTATGGAATTCTACAATCGCATTTTCATGATGAGAAGGATGTGAAATACAATTTTGATTTTTACAACTGATTTCCTTAAAATCATAAATTCTTGGAGGCATGTGAATTCTAAATTTCTCTTTCACAACACTATTTATGATAATATTCAATGTTGATTCGGGAGCAATAGCTGCTAATTTTTTCATTTGTATCTCTTTAAATTGCATTAGATCCGGTAAGGAAAGAACACCCTTAAATTTTCCATCTTTATGTGATTTGTAAACACCGTGTGAACTTACAATATTCAGATCGAGAATTTTTCGTATGTTATGAATTTGTTCCCAAATTGTTTCAACATTTTCGCCTTTACCAATATGATCAATTACTATTCCGTCACTAACAGGTTTTGTTCCAATTTTGTATTCCGGTTTTGTTTTATTGGGCGCAACAACTTTTTCAATAAAATTAGATGAATGCTTGATCGTCTGATTGTGACCGCCTTTAAAATCTTTGCCAAGTTTACCGCCGAACATTGAAATTAAAGCGGTGCGTGTGTAATAACCATTCATTGCCTGTTCATCATATCCATTTAATTCTGTATTGTCTATTGAAAATGGAATTGTCGGATATTCTCTGTTGCGAGGTAGTGGATGATAAAATTTTGTTCCTTTGGGAATTTTGTCAAAGAATTCGTTCCTGAAAGATATGCTTTCTGCAAAAACATTTGCATTTTTTAGATCATCTTCCCCCATTCTTTCTAATTGAAGTCGTGTGAAATACCATAAATTCGCTACATTTTTTTGTGCCAAATATTCTTTAATGGAATTATATTCTGTTATATCAAAACCATTTTGTTTCATTTTATTTTTATAATATTCCGGCATTGCTAATTTTGGTGGAGCGATCAAATCAACTTTTACATTTTTGAATATTTTTAATCCATCGGTTTTTGAATGGACTGTTCGCCCGTGATTTAAATCTCCAACAAGCGCAATGTGTATTTGATCATTATTAAAATCATTTTTTTCAAGGAAAGTATATTCATCTAAGATTTCTTGCGTTGGATGTTCATGTTTTCCGTCACCAGCGTTTATAATAGCGGGCATAGGAAGATTCAAGCGTTCCGAAAGTTGAGCTAAACTGTATTCCAGCCAGCGAGTAACTCCTTCCAATTTTGAGCGAATAATGAAAATAGAATATTTGCTGTATGTTGTCAGCATTTTAAAAGTGTCTGCATAACTTTCTTTTTTGTTGAATGAAGAATGAGCGGCATCAAAAATATTTGTCTTAATATTATGGAATTTTATTGCATTAAGAAAAGATTCTTTTGTGCGAGTACTGGATTCTAAAAAAACCAAATATGCTCCAATATTTTTATTGTCTATAAAAAATTGATCTGTATTTTTCCCATTGATTATAGCATCTTTTAGTTCTTTAGTTTTACGGTAAAGATACATCTGTTCATCAATAGACAGATCATTAATTACAGACAAACATCTGCCTGTAAATTTTATATTTTGTTTCATTTTGGGTTCCTCTGCAAAATTTTTCAATTTAATTGTTTTGAGCAAAAATTATCAGAATCTCACATTCAAATATAACAATAATTACTATGTTACAAAATAAATAATTTGTTTAAATTAAAGAAAGTTGGTTGGAAATGAAAACAAGGGAGCATGCTCCCTTGTTAAATTGATTTTATCAGTTTTCACTTTGTTTTAATTACTATTTCCTAATTATTACTTGGTGACTTTGAGAGTTATTCATTTTTTTAATAATTCGCTATAAATTTTTTCTGCGGTAAAAGGAGCATGATAAAGTCGAACTCCAACTGCATCATAAATTGCATTTGCGATTGCGGGAAGTGGGCCGTTTATTCCAATTTCTCCGACAGATTTTGCACCGAAAGGTCCTGTTTTCTCATCTGATTCTACGATAATCGTTTTCATTTCCGGCAGATCATTTGCTGTCCATATTTTATAATCGTTGAATGTTTGATTTGTCAGTTTGCCGGATTTTGAAAATTTATAATTTTCAGTTAAAGCATAACAAATTCCGTTTACTGCCGCTCCTTCGATCTGCCCTTCAGCAAGTTTTGGGTTTAAGGCAACTCCACAATCTACAGCAGAAACAAATTTGATTATTTTTATTTCACCTGTTTTTTTATCGACTTCCACTTCGGCAAATTGAGCTATAAAAGGTGGTGGCGATAATTTTGGAACATTAGATGCGCTTGCTTGAACTTGAAATTGATCTTTTGTGTAAAGTGTATATTCGCCAATTTCACCAAGAGTAACGGATTGGTTTGTTGTTGTATCTGTTATTTTTTCATCTGCAACAGAAAGATTTTTTTCTTTCGTGTCAAGCATTTGAGTAGCCACTTCAAGAATTTGTTTTTTTATTTTTTCAGCACATTTTTTTACAGCGGTTCCGGAAACATAAGTTGTTGAAGATGCATAAGCTCCAACATCAAATGGTGTCCAGTCAGTATCAGATGAAAACACAATAATTTTATCCAAACTTACTCCAAGAACTTCAGCTGCAATTTGAGATAGAATTGTGTCAGAACCGGTTCCGATATCAGTAGCGCCGACAAATAAATTGAAAGACCCGTCGTCATTCATTTTCATTGAAGCGGATCCCATATCGATTAATGGAATTCCCGATCCTTGCATTGAAAAACCAATTCCAACTCCACGAACTGTATCTTCATTTGTTGTGATTTTTTTATCTCGTTTGTTATACCAATCAATTTCTTTTGCTCCCTGATCGATGCATTTATCTATTTCACAAGAGTGAATTATCTGAGTTACACCTTCAGTTCCTTCACCGAGTGCTTTAAAAACTTCAGATGTTTCGCCTGTTTTTATATGCCACTTTTTAATGTATTCCAAAATATCTAAATTTAATTTTCGAGTGATAATATCAATTTGCTGATTCAATGCAAAATATCCCTGTGTCGCACCGTAGCCGCGATAAGCTCCGCCAACCGGAAGATTCGTATATGCCGATTGTCCGAGAAAGTGAATATTTTTTATTTTGTTGAAGAATGGAAGTGTTTTTGATCCTGCATTCGAAACAATCGTTAAGGCATGTGAGCCGTAAGCTCCTGTGTTTAATAAAGCATGCATATTGAGGAATGTGATTTCACCGTTATTTTTCACACCGGTTTTCAATTTGATTTTCATTGGATGACGAGTTCTGCTTGATTGAAAAACCTCCTTTCGTGATAGAATAATTTTCGTTGGTCGTTTATGTTTTATAGTAATGAGTGCAGCAATTGGTTCGAGAAAGACCTCTTGTTTTCCACCAAATCCGCCACCGATCCTTGGTTTGATAACTCTAATTTTCGATAGTGGATATTCTAACACTTTTGAAACAATTCTGCGGACATGAAATGGAACTTGAGTAGAAGTAATAATTACCAATCTTCCCATTTCATCAAAATGTGTAATTACTGAATGTGGCTCTATTGCGGCGTGTGAAGCATAATGTGTAGAATATTTATTTTCAAAAATGAAATCTGCTTCTTTCTCACCTTTGTCAATATCACCAAACCCTATTTCCACTTCAGCAGCAAGATTATTTTCAGGTTCGTATTTTACAGGAATTGGCATAAACCTTTCCTCACCATGAATTCGTGGAGCATCTTTTTGAAGTGCTTTTTCCGAATTAAAAACCGGTGTAAGTTTTTTATATTCTACTTTGATTTTCTTAACCGCGTCGTCTGCAATTTTTTTACTTTCTGCAATTACCGCCGCAACCCTATCGCCGACATATCGCATTTTACTATCAAATAAAAGCGTATCGTAAGGTGATGGTTCGGGATAACCTTGACCTGCAGTCGTATGTAATTTCTGATTTGTCACATTTTTGTAGTGTAAAATATCAACAACACCATTAATTTCTTTTGCAACTTTATCATCAATGTTTAAAATTTCTGCATGCGCATAAGGAGAATATAGAAATGAAACAAATAGTGGATTTTTTACATCATAATCGTCAGTAAATTTCGAAGTTCCCGTTGCAAGTGAAAGTGCATCTATTTTCTTTTTTGATTTACCAATTGTTTTTAAATTTTTCATAATTCCACTTTTTCTTTTTGAATTGTTTTGGATGCATTTTTTATCGCATCAATTATTTTTACATAACCTGTACAACGACAGAGATTTCCATCAATCGCTCGTTTTATCTCATTTTCTGTCGGATTTGAGTTTTCTTTTAACAATGCATAAGCTGCAATAATAAATCCGGGAGTGCAGAATCCACATTGCACAGCACCGGCTTCAACAAAAGCATTTTGGATTATATGTGGAAAATGTAAATCGCCAATTCCTTTTACAGTTTGGATATTTTTATTTATAACTGAAGCAGTAAAAATTTGACAGGAGTGAACCGGTTTATCATCAAGTAAAATCATACATGCTCCACATTCCCCTTCTAAACATCCATTTTTTACTTCCTTAAATCCGTTATTTCGTAAAGAAGTTACAAGCCGTTCATCAGCATCGAAAGTCAAATATTTTTCTTTTCCGTTAATTATAAATTTCTCTTTCATTTGTTTAACTTTTCCTTTTTTATTGTTTGTCTTATATGGTTTTATATCCCCACTAATTTTTTAATTCCTCTACTTACTTCTATGCCGGCTAATTTGCTTGAATATTCAGGATCTGTAAATCGTTTCCCGGAGAATTTCACATTAACTAATTGTTCAATTTTTGAAAAGTCTATTGAGTTAATTGTTTTATTTTTTAAATAATTTTCAACTTTAATTATTTGATCATATCTATTAACAGTTCCTGTGACTATTATTTTACAATCTTGAATTTTATGTTTATTAATTTTTAACATTTCTACAATATGAAAAGCAGGCATATCTTTTTTTGTGCGAATATTTCTGTAACTAAAAGTTTTCCATTTTGATAACTTAAATTTTATTCCCGTGATCAATGATTTTTGTTTTAATTTTGGAGTATTTAAGAACTCTTCAATTAGGAATTCCCCTTTGTTTTTCCCTGCTAAAATAATTTTCGCATCAAGAATGAGCAAAGCACCAATTATATCAGACCATGGTGGAGCAAGTGCAATACTTCCTCCGATTGTAATTCTATTTCTCAAAGGTGTATCGGCTGAATTTATTAACGACTTAACCAAAATATTTTCTTTGTCTATCTTTTTTAATTCTGAAATTATTTCATTATAAGTAAGCATACTGCCAAACTCAATTTCATTATCTTCCTTTTTTGTATAGTGTAGAGGTAGATTGGAGAGATTAACGAAGCCATTAATTTTTTTCAAATTCCTTAATAATAAATTCGTTCCACTAGCATGAGGGATTACCTTTTCTTTTGAAATTAAATCAGTCGCTTCTCTTATTGTTTCGGGATAATACCATTTTAAATTGTTCATAATTTTCTCAGTTTTTATGTTTTAGTTATTTTTAATTATTGAGTATATTTTTTGTGGAGAGATATTGTTTTTTCAGAAATTTCTTGAAGTGTTTCATTTTCATTTCTATTCTCCTTTTAATATCTTATAATGTAAGATAATTTATTGTGTAAAAAAATCAAACACATTTCCTAACATACTTGAATCTGTTTTATATAACTCTGTGTATTTACATTTTGAGCAGGTAACAGTTGTAAACTTTTTATTTTGTATATCAAATATTTTTGATAGCATTCCACCTGTTGCTCTAATTTCATCAACTTCATATTGTCTATTTCCACATTTTGGGCATTCATAATTTAATTTGTCCATTATTTTCTCCTTTTATTTTCTTTGTGTAGTCGTTTATCTAAATTATTAAGTGCAAAAGCATAAGCGTCTCAATTAATTGTTTTGTTTGTTCCAGATTTTTCATGAACTGTAAATTACAACAATATTGTTAAAATTGAAATATTATTTTAAAATCTTTAAGTATTGTAAGAAATTTTTACTAAATTACAATAATGGAAAATATAATTAGAAAAAATGATATCATAAAAGTGAAAATTGATTCAATTGCCTTTGGGGGAAAAGGTGTTGCTCGTATTGATGATTTTGTTGTTTTTGTTAGAGGTGGGATTCCAAAACAAAAATTAAAAGTGAAAATAATTAAAAAGAAAAAAAGTTTTGCAGAAGCAATAATTGAAAAGGTCATTGAACAAAGCCCTTATTATGTAGAACCACCCTGTAAATATTTTCCCGATTGTGGCGGATGCAAACATCAAGATATTGATTATAATTTTCAACTTGAAATGAAAGATCAACAGATAAAAGAAGTAATTGAGCATCTTGGTGAGTTTGGAGATGTAAAAATTGAAAAGACGATTTCATCTCCCGATATTTGGAGTTATCGAAATCGAATGGATTTTTCGACTTCCGTAAAGCGTTGGGTCCTGAAAGAAAACGATCCCGGGACACCTGATAATTTTGCAATAGGATTACATGCTCCACAAAGATGGGATAAGGTAATTGATATTGAAAAATGTCTATTGCAGAGCGATAATCGAAATGATATTTTCCAAGACATAAAAAATTTCGTTAGAGAAAGTGATATAGACCTGTTGAATGCGAGACAGCATACAGGATTTCTAAAACAGATAATTATTAGAGCAGGAATTCACACTAATGAAATTATGATAAATTTTGTTACGCGTAGTGAAGATCCCGAAAAATTGAAACCATTGGTAAGATTATTAACCAAAAAATATGATAACATAAGATCAATCGTTAATAATATTACATCAAAATTAGGTAATCAATTCATTGGAGAAAAAGAATTGTTACTTTATGGGAAACCGTTTATTCATGAATTGCTTGGGAATATAAAATATAAAATTTCTGCAAATTCATTTTTCCAAACAAACACAAAAGGAGCAGAAATATTATTTGATGTCGTAAAAGATTTTGCCAAAGTTGATAAGAAAAAAGTGGTGTGGGATTTTTATTCCGGAGCAGGTTCAATTTCACTTTTTTTATCAGAATATTCTAAACAGGTTTATGGATTTGAAATCGTGCAAGAAGCAATAAACGATGCTCGCAACAATTGTGAACTTAATAAGATTAATAATTGTAAATTCTATTTTGCTAATCTGAATAATTTTTTACAACAAGAGGGAAGGCTGATAAATACTTTAGAGAAACCCGATGTAGTTATTGTTGATCCGCCAAGAGCGGGATTAAGTCCAAAGTTTTTGGAACAGATGCTAAAATTAGATGCTTCAAGAATTGTATATGTCAGCTGCAATATTGCTACACAAATTAGAGATATAAATTTATTGACTCAGAAAAAATATCAAGTTATAAAATTCCAACCGGTAGATATGTTTCCACACACGGCTCATTTGGAATCTGTGGCTTTGTTGAAGAAGATGTAATCTTTATTTATTATGAGAAATATTTTTTAATTCTTCATCGATATAAGAAGCGATAAAATCACCGATTGAATCAGTGTTCATGCTGCCGTCGAAATCAATTGTGAGCCATTCATTTTCGAAAGCATGTAAAATTGCTTTTCTAATTAATTTTGCCGGAATTCTCATTCCAAGGAATTCATAAATTATTCCCAAACTGTGTAAAGCACTAAAAGGCAAAACTCTATTTCTATCTGCGATTGTAGGCAATGGCCCATGTAACGGCTCTACCATGAACTTATTTTCAGAATTTTTAAAAGCTGATAATGAGGTAAATCTTCCGTTAGTCAGATGTAAAAGCATCTCAGACAATACTTCACCTGTCACTCCCGGCGAAATAATATTTTTGAATTTCTTTGGATTTTTAAAAAACATCGTAAGAAATTGCGGTAATTCTAATATTTCGCCATGTAATTTATCATTATCATTGATCAGCTCATTAAAAACCCGTTCCCATAAAAAGCTGCTATTTGGAAATAATTTTTCTCGTTGAATTAAAAATACAGTTTCGCCATTATTATCAATAATAAAATTGAAAATATCCGATAAAATATTTTTTACATTAACATAGGAATAAACAACAGTATCTGATGATATTTCACTTGTGCTGCTTTTTCTTTTTCTTGCCCCGCTTAAATTATAAAAATAATTCATACTTTCACGAAAGAATGTAATGTTGATTTCATTCGCTTGTATTCCCTTTAAAGGGGCCAATGATTTATCAAAGAGAATAATTGGTTTAATGTTAATTGATAGATCAAGTGTCTCAAAAATACTCTGATGTATTTCAGAAATATACTTTTGTGAATAAACTGTAGGATCGCCAAGTGCTCCAATGAAAACTCCGCGATATTCATTTTGCAATCGCTTTAAAAAGTCATTTGTTAATGCCTTTCCGTATTTAATGAAATTTTTTCCACCAAAAGGGAATACCTCAAAAGTAACTTGTTTTTTAAAATGTTCGTTAAATACAGCCGCAATCTTTAACAATTCATCTGTTATCTCTTTTCCTACGCCATCGCCCGGAATACATGCAACTTTCATATTCTCACTCAATAAAAAATTTTAATTAATACGAAAAATCAAATAATGGTTGAGATAGTTGATAAGAACCGAAACCTGTATAATCAACAAACACAAAACTTCGATTAATTCTGTGATAATACCAGATAATATATGGCTTACTATCCATTTCGAAACTATGATCTTCGATATCATCAGGGTGGCCGAAAATCGTTAAAACCATACCCCTGTCTGTTTTCCAACCATTATTATGACTGGAAAATGACTGGTTTGCTAAATTAATTCTTTGATAATATTCGTTCATTATTTCATTTTCTTTTGTTTTTGGGGTGGGATCAATTGATTCCCAAAATGTTAAATATAACTTTCGTTTTTTGTCATCTTTTGCATTATTTATTTCTTTATACTCTTTTCTGGAAATAAAATTAGTCATTATCAAATATCTCATTTGTTTAATAGCATCGTCAAGGTTTGTAATTGTGGGTGACAGGTTCTCGTAACTTACTTGAAATTCAACAGAACGGGAAAATGTGATATCGTTTATTTTTGTGATTAATTTCATCTTATATTTTGAATGTTTGAATTTTTTGATATCTACTTTTATTACATATTCTTTTCTTTCTTTGACCAAATTGATCCGATAAATTCCTTTTTTAATTGGTTTCTCCTTCCCGGCTTGATATATGTAATATTTAAATTGTTGTTTACCCGTTTTTCCAAGAGCGGTAAATGCTACATAAATTTCATCTTTGTTTGCCTGTTCCATATTGTCAGATTGGGATTTATCATATAAATATAATTCGCTCTGCACCCATAAGTCCGTTTTTAAAATAGTCATATCAACTTTCTTTTCTTTTTTCCAAATGTTCTGTGTAGCAAGATCGGTAATGACTACTGTAACCGTATATTTTTCCGGCAACAAACTAAATTGTTCATTAATGGTTATGTTCTGAGAAGTGGCTTTTGTCAATTCAAAATTGTTAAGATCTACTGTTTTAATCCAATTTTTACCTATGATGCGTTTGTTATTTTGGCTTATATTAATAGATATGTCAAATTTGTTTCTATAGATATTATCTTTTTTAATAAACAATAAATCCTTATTAGGAACAACTACTTTTACTTCCATAATTCCTTTTTTAATTGAATTACCCGGCTTAACATAACAATGCAGATTAAATTTAGGGACATCTTTTTTTTCCATATCAAAAATAAAACCATTAAGGAGAGAAGACACAATAATAATTATTAATAATATTTTATATTTCATCTTAAAGATCCGTTTTTTTTGTTATAATAGTTGTTCTATTAATTTAAAGTTTTCTTATAATTCATTTGAAATATGATGTTTAATTGTGTTTTTCAAATCGTTGAATTTGATCGGGACAACTCCGATGTATTCGCATACTTTCCCGGCAGCAATATTTGCAATTACAGTGCTTTGTGCTAATGAATAACCGGCTGTGTAAAAAAGAGCCAATGTGCTGATAACCGTGTCACCGGCTCCCGAAACATCGTGAACTTTTCTAGCTCTTGTTTGAATTGTCAAATATTGGTCATTATCTGATAAAAGCAGCATTCCTTCTTCACCCAAAGTGATCAAAATATTTTTACAGTGCAATTTATCCCTGATCATTTTTGCACTATTTTCAACATTTTCAATGCTATTTAGAGAAACCCCTAATTTTTTCTCCGCCTCTTTCTTGTTTGGTTTAAATAAAAATACATCTTTGTAGGCGAAAAAATTATCAAATTTCGGATCTACGAATATGAGTTTAGAATTTTTATTTGATATTTTAACTATTTTTTGAATTAAATTTTCTGTTAACAATCCCTTATTATAATCTTGAAGAATAATAACATCAATTTCATTAATTACTTTTTTTAAATTAAGCAATATCTCATCTTCTTCAGAATTGGTAATTTGTAATTTTTCCTCTTTGTCAATTCTCACTATCTGTTGATCATCTGCAATAATTCTCGTTTTTGTTGTGGTGGGGCGAGAATCGCTTACAATTATTTGATCGGCGTTAATTTTATTTTCATTAAATAATCTGTTCATTGTCTCGCCGGCTCTATCATTTCCAACCATTCCGATAACCGAACATTTGGCGCCCAAAGAGATAATATTTTGGCACACATTTGCAGCACCGCCTAAGCGTTCAAAAGAATTTGTTATATTGACAATTGGAACCGGAGCTTCCGGTGAAATACGATTTACATTTCCGGATTGATAAACATCAAGCATTAGATCGCCTATTACCAGAACATGAAATTTTTTCAAATCATTTGAATTTAATTTAATATTTTGAAGTAATTTAATCAATTATTGAATTTCCTTTCATTTCTTCCGGTTTATTAATATCTAATATCTTTAACATTGTTGGAGCAATATCTGCTAATTTGCCCTTTTCTTTCAATTTAATTTCTTTCTTTTTTGAATTTATTACAATAAATGGCACCGGATTTAATGTGTGCTGAGTGTGTGGTTGATCGTTATCATAATCCCACATTTCTTCAGAATTTCCATGATCGGCGGTAATAAAAATTGTGCCATTTTTAACCAAAAATAAATCAACGATTTTGCCAATATGTTTGTCTAAATTTTCCAATGCTTTAATTGCTGCTTTTAAAACCCCCGTATGGCCAACCATGTCCCCGTTTGCAAAATTAAGTATAAACACATCGTGTTTATCTTCTTTTATCGCATCAAGTAATTTATCGGTTACAATAGAGGCATTCATTTCGGGTTGCAGATCATAAGTTGCTACTTTTGGCGAAGGGATTAAAACATGAGATTCTCCCTCGATCTCTTTCTCGACTCCACCATTGAAAAAATAAGTAACATGAGCATATTTTTCCGTTTCGGCGATCCTTAATTGAGTTAATCCTGCTTTACTAATAACCTCACCAAAAATATTCTTTAACTTTTCTTTTTCAAATAGAACCGGGAATGGAAAATTGTCTTGATATTTGGTCATTGTTACATATTTCAAATTTAATTTCTTACGCTCAAATTTATTAAAGTTATCAAAGTTAAAAGCCTGTGCAATTTCTCTCATTCTATCAGCACGAAAATTAAACATCAATACCGCATCACCATCTTCGATAAGACCTTGATCATTCATATTTTCTATTTTTATCGGTTTCATAAATTCGTCAGTGATATTGTCGTTGTACATTTCTTTTATCGTCTTTAAAGGATTTGTTGTTTTGATCGCATTTCCTTCTGTTAAAGCCCTATATGCAATTTCTATTCGTTCCCACCTGTTGTCTCTGTCCATCGTATAAAATCTACCGATTATTGTTGATAATTTCCCGATTTTTTCTTTTGCCATAAAGTCAATTATATTTTTTAAATATTTTTTCCCGCTGTTTGGAGGTGTATCTCGCCCATCGGTTATAGCATGTAAATAAACATTTTTAATACTATTTTGTTTCAATATTAACAAAATTTTCTTTAAATGTTCATAATCTGAATGAACTCCTGCATCGGATAGCAAACCCATTAAATGAATTGGTTTGTCATTTTCCTTAAGATATTTTAATAAGTTTAAAAAAGTTGGGATTTTTTCGAATTCGCCACTATCTAAAGATTCTTTTATTCGAACTAAATTCTGTTTAACTATTCTTCCTGCACCAATATTTAAATGTCCAACCTCTGAATTTCCCATTATTCCCGAAGGCAACCCAACAGCATTTCCATGTGCTTTTAAAGAAGTCCATGGATAATTTTTAAAATATGAATCTAAATGTGGTGTATTAGCTAATTTTAAAGCGTTGTATTCTTTTTCATCTCTTAATCCAACACCATCTAAGATCATTAATAGTAGTTTGTTTTTTTGCAATGTAACTCCTTTTATAATTTATTTGCTTACTATATTTCATTCTATTGTTATTTCCTTATAAAATAACTTATTTATTGGTAAATAGTCAAGTGTTTTATAGTTTAATAAATTGAACCCTTGGAAAATTTTTGTGTAAATAATTTTTTTATTAATTTAAAAATACATGAGTTTGATGGAGTAAAACAACC
>JAYEOX010000111.1:0-2538 GCA_034723415.1 Fidelibacterota bacterium
ACTCTATCTATAAATTCTAATTTTTATTTGAAAAATCAATTTATCAATTCAGTTTATTTGTGAACCTAACAAGATTCGAAAAATTCGCATTATCCTTTTTTACATATTCAATAAAATCAACAAATGCTTTTGAATAAAAAAACTCTTTGGAATGCCCCACAAGAACAAAAGGATGTAAATCATATTCGGAATCTTCTTCAATTTTTTTGGCTTTTTTATAAAATCTTTTCAGTTTCCTAAAAGTAAATAAACTATAATCCCAAGTTATGACTTCCTTTTCAAACAAATATCTAATTTTTCCTATCTTACTTTTTCTAACTGTTTTTTGATTCAACTGCTCTAATGCATATTTTTTGTTCCCAAGTTTAACTTTTAATCTTTGTATATCATATTTAAAAATTCTTCTTATCGGCTGAGCAAAAATAGGAAATTCAATAATTGATCTTTTCTCTTTATTTCCGGATATTAATACATTATTGTCTTCAATATACCAATAAGGAACTTTTACTTTTATTGAACGGTAATCATGATTAGATAATTTAGAATCAATATAACCGCCTGCATAGACTGAGCTGTCACTAACAAAACCATTTTTCTTCATACCTTTTACCACTTCATCAGAGGGTAAAATATTATATCCTCCGGCACGAAAAATATTACATTGATAACCATTATCTATTGGTTTAATTATATCTTCAATGGTATCTTTCCCTAATTTTAACAAATCATCTATTGAATATCCACAATCCTCTTTTTTTATCTTGGGCAACTGCCACAAAGAATCATCTACTATCCATTTATTATTATATTTTGCATTAAGCCATTGTGGATGTAAATGCAATTGTATATCATGACCTTTTTTGTGTGCTTCTTTAATTTGTTTTTCTATTGCCATTGCCGGATTTAATTTATATCCCATATCAATACCCGAATCCCATGTCTCTTTGATCTTTAAATATTCCAGCACTTCAAAAAATAATGTGATCTTAATATTATATTTATCACATATTTCAAGCAATTTATTTGTCGGTTCTATCATATGTTGAAAAACATTTCCGGACCCATTGCCAAAAAGTTCATAGTCAAGTGTTAATACCAAGTCCATTTAATAGCCCATTCTTTTCATAGCTTTATTGCAGAATAATTTAATAATAAATTTGTCAAAACTTGATAAAATCCGTTCCCATTTATCAATACGTTTTTTATCGAAACCATATTTGATCTCTCCATTATGGCTTGATGGTTTTCCAAAGGATCTTAGCATTTCCTGTTCATATGGGATTTCAAGAAAATTAGACAGTTTTTTTAATTCATTAACTGTATTAAATCCGAGATCTTCATATTTTATTGTGAAACAGTTTCCCAATTCTCTATTTTTCTTAACTATTTTTGCAAACCATAAATAATCAAATATAAAGAAAAACATTGTGAAATAATGAATTATAAAACTAAATATTCCTAATTTTTCCTTTCTTCTTTTAGTCGCTTTATCATTCAATTTTGAAGCAATTATTGCTCGAATGTCTCTTGTTAAAAATATTATTTTAGAAGTTGGATACCATTTTAAAAGTTTATTTAATCTACTTGGATGTAAGGGATACTTTGCTCCAACCCTGTATTTGTTTTTCTTATTTTTATATTCATTAAGTAAAATTGAGATTATACTTTTTAGAGTTTTATCGGAATTTTTAATTTCTTTAAATATTTTTTCTTTTTCTATTCCTAAATTTTTATAATCTTTCCAAAATGTCCCTTTAAATTCGCCTCTATATATTTGATCAATTAAGCGAAGAATTTCTGGATCTTTACTCAAATTATATTTTCTAAATTGATCCTCAAAAGTTTTATAAAAAGGGGTTGATAAATACATTTCATCCGTAGCCATAGCAACTTTGGAGTTTGTATTTAAAATATTTTTTAATAGAGTAGATCCGGAACGATGAATACAAATTATGAAAATTGGTTTATGCAGCATTGTAAATCTCATCATATATTTTTTCTAATCTTACTGCAACTTTAGATGCAAGAAATCTTTTTTTTGCATATTCATGATTATATTTTCCAGTTTCTATCATTTTCTCTTTATTTCTTATCAATTTTTCAATTAATCTGGTAAATACTTTTGGATCTTTACTTTCAGTTATATATCCCATTTTCCCATCTTCAAAAAAATCTTTTAAACCACCAACCGGTCTGGTAATTACAGGTAAACCAAAAGCCATTGCTTCTAATATCGAGGTAGGCATTCCTTCTGCGTCTGAAGGCAATAGATAAATTGATGAATTCATATATGTTTCAATTAATTTCTTTCCCGACACATACCCAATAAATTCTACATTTTCTATATTTTTATCACTAACATATTTTTTCACACTATTCAATTCATTCCCGCTACCGGCAATAGTTAATTTTACATCTGAAATATTTTTTACAGCTTCCAAACAAATATAAATACCCTTATATTTTTCTACTCTCGCTAAAAACAACAATTCATTTCCATATTTTTTTTTATTAATATTGAAATTATTTATTAAATCA
>JAYEOX010000112.1:0-1950 GCA_034723415.1 Fidelibacterota bacterium
TTCGTGGCAAAAAGTAATAAAAAAGAGAATAATTTAGTGAGATTTTCGTGAATTTCGTGGCAAAAAGTAATAAAAGAGAAAATAATTTAGTAAGATTTTTGTGAATTTCGTGGCAAAAAATTTAAATAGATAAGAAAAGGAAGAGCAAATGGGATCAATAATTCCAAATTACATAAAAAAAATATTTCATTTTAAAATTAAAGATACTAATGTTCAAGTTAGAGAGAATTCATTTTTACAATGTCCGCAATGCAAATCAATGATCTATCAAAAAGATGTTGATAAAAATTACGGAATTTGTGTTGAGTGTGAACATCATTTTCGAATTAGTAATCAGCAATGGGAAAATATACTATTAGATACAGAAGATCGCATTAAACTTTTTGAAGAATATAAAGCAAATGATCTATTAAAATTCCCTGGTTATAAAGATAAATTAAAGAATCTCAGAAGAAAAGATATTAATGAAGGAATATCAATTAATGAGGCAAAAATTAATGGTATAAAAGTTCTAATTGGAATTATGAATGCTGAATTTATCATGGCTTCAATGGGAGCTGTTGTTGGAGAAAGAATAACTCTTATGTTTGAAAAAGGATTAAAAGAAAAATTGCCTGTAATAATTGTTACAAGATCGGGAGGAGCGAGGATGCAAGAGGGAATTGTTTCTCTTATGCAAATGGTAAAGACATCGGCTGCGATTAAAAAATATTCTGATGATGGAAATCTCTACACTGTTGTTTTGACAAATCCTACTACCGGAGGAGTAACGGCATCATTCGCAATGTTAGGAGATATTATTCTCGCTGAACCGAATGCACTTATTGGTTTCGCAGGTCCGAGAGTTATTCAACAAACAATAAACCAAACACTTCCTGACGGATTTCAAAGATCGGAATTTTTACTCGAAAAAGGTTTTGTAGATGCGATTATAAAGCGGAGTGATTTAAGATCAAAGTTGACTGAGATACTAAAAATACATAATTATAAATAATAATTTTAAAATATTTGGATAATAAAATGAAAGAAAATGATTTAATTAAAAAGTTGATCGCTATTAATGAAAAGGCAAAAAAGCGTGGCATAAATATTACAAAAGAGATATTCAATTTAGAAAAAAAGATAGATATTGCAAAATCTATTCGGAGATATAATAGAAAGAAAACCAAAGATGCTTGGGATCAAGTGAAATTAGCTCGTAAACTTGAAAGACCAAAACCACAGGATTTTATCGATATGCTGATTAAAGATCGAATTGAATTTCACGGTGATAGATATTTTAAAGATGATAAAACGATTTATGGCGGTATTGGATATTTTGATGATATTCCCGTTACTTTCATAGGAACTCGCAAAGGTAAAAATCTGAAAGAAAATCAATTATATAATTTTGGAATGCCGAATCCGGAAGGATACAGGAAATCATTGCGATTGGTTAAACAGGCGGAAAAATTTAAAAGACCTGTGCTGTTTTTTATTGATACTCCGGGTGCATATCCTGGAATTGCATCAGAAGAACATGGAATATCAGAAGCAATTGCAAGAAATTTATTTGAACTTTCATCTATAAAAACACCGATGATCTCAATTATAACGGGAGAAGGCGGATCTGGTGGAGCAATTGCTTTATCTGTCGCAGAAAAAATTATTATGATGGAAAATTCATTTTTATCTGTGATTTCACCTGAAGGTTGTGCATCAATTTTATTCAAAGATCCAAGTAAAGCACCACTCGCCGCAAAATCTTTAAGATTGACAGCAACTGAACTTGAGAAACAAAATGTAATTGATGATCTGATAAAAGAAACAGTAGCAATGCACATTGACAGAAAAGATGGTTTTATTCAATTGAAAAAATCTATACGAAAGAACTTAAAAGAAATTATGTCTTTAAATTCCGATGAACTGTTAAAGAAAAGGTATGAAAAATACAGACGGATTGGGTTTTGA
>JAYEOX010000112.1:2050-12235 GCA_034723415.1 Fidelibacterota bacterium
TCTAAACCCTAAACCTTAAGCCCAAAATCTAAAACCTAAAACCCCACTAAACTTCTAAAACTATTTCCCAAAGTTTTTGTGTCTTTTTCGTGTTTTTCGTGGCTAAATTTATATATTACTAGATCCACTAACCCACTAAACTCCTAAACTTCTAAACTTCTAAAACCATTTCCCAAAATTTTCGTGTCTTTTTTCGCCTGCCCTGTAGCGAAGCGTATCGGAGTGTCTTTCGTGGGGTTTCAAATTAGGCAAATAATAACTTGTATTAATTATTAATTTATATTATTTTTACAGATGAATATTTTGTAAAAGAAATTTGAAAAATATAAAAGAGTAATAATTTCCAAATAATAAATAAAGAGAATAAATATGAAGGATAAAGCAGTAAAAAACAAAAAGGATGAAAAGTTAAAGCAGGATTCCGGCAATACTAAAAAGTCTAATAAAGCAACAAAAAAACCCGTAAAAAAAAGTACTAAAAAACCACAAAAACTTAGCAAAGAAGCTAAAAAAATAAAAAAACTTGAAAATGAAAAAGATGAACTGAGAAATAAAATATCAGAATTAGAAAATGATGTTAAAGAATTTAAAGATAAATATGTAAGAGTGCATGCAGAATTTGAAAATTCCAAAAAAAGATTGGAAAAAGAGTTAAGAAGAAAAGTCGATCTAATTACTGAAGATATTTTTTTAGATATTATTCACATTGTAGATGATATGGAGAGAGTATTAGCTGCAAATGATGATAAGAAATCAAATAAAAAAGAGAATGAAGGAATACGATTAGTATATAATAAAATGCTGAAAATGTTAGAAAAATACAAAGTTGCTCAATTTGATTCCGTAGATAAAGAATTTGATTCTGACTATCATGATGCATTATTGATCAGAGCTGATAATGAGAAACCGGATCATACAATTGTTGAAGAATTTGAAAAGGGTTATATGTTAAAAGACAAAGTATTAAGACACGCAAAAGTAATAGTAAGTAAAAAAGAAAATTTAGAGGTTGAAGAAAAATAAAATATGGCTGATTATTATGATATATTAGGTGTAGATAGAAATGCATCACAAGATGAATTAAAAAGAGCATATAGAAAAATTGCACTAAAATACCATCCCGATAAAAATCCCGGAGATAAAGTAGCAGAAGAAAAATTCAAGGAAGCGGCGCAAGCATATTCTGTATTATCAGATTCAGATAAAAAAGCCAAATATGATCAATTCGGCGAAGATGGTTTAAAAGGCGGTTTTGGTGGTGCCGGTGCCGGAGCCGGAATGGATATGAATGATATTTTTTCTCATTTTAGTGATATTTTTGGTAGTAGTGGCGGATTTGGTAATTTTTCTGACATTTTCGGAAGAAGAAGTACAGGACGAGGCAGACAGTATAATAATAGCGGTTCTGATCTTAGAATTAGAATGAAATTATCTTTAGAAGAAATAAATAGTGGAGTTAGGAAAAAAGTAAATATTAAACACATGGTAACTTGTGATAGTTGTAATGGAAAAGGCGGATCAGATACTAGAACTTGTCCACATTGTCACGGAACCGGTGAGGTAAGAGAAAGAGTAAGTTCATTATTTGGGCAAATGATAAATGTTCATACATGTAATGTTTGTCAAGGTGAAGGTAAGATAATTAGAAATAAATGTAGAAAATGCAATGGTGATGGCAGGATAATGAAAAAGGAGCAAATTGAAATTAATGTACCTGCCGGTGTTGCTTCAGGACATTATATTACAATAAATGGAAAAGGAAATAAGGGCATTAGAGGTGGAATGAGTGGAAGTTTACTTGTAATGTTTGAGGAAATTCCTCATCATCTATTTACACGTAATGATTCAGATATTTATTTAACTGCAAAAATATCATGGCCATTAGCTGTTTTGGGAGGGAAAATTACAATTCCAACAATTTCCGGTAATGTTAGTACAGTATTGAAACCAGGAATTCAATCCGGAAAATATTTAAGGTTAAAAAATAAGGGTTTGCCTAATTTAAATCGTCGTACTAATGGTGATCAAATAGTGAAAATTCAAGTAAAAACACCAACTAATTTACAAAGTGATGAGAAGAAACTAATTTCAGAATTGAATAAAATATATTCAAATACTAAAGTAGAAATTTCTAAATATAAATAATTTATTATGTTATTTACAAAAAAAGAAAAAGGCATTATAATTTACATCAGTAGTTTTGTTTTATTGGGTAGTTTTTGGATATTATTAAATAAAATTTACTTTAAACGAACTCCCAAAAATGTTGAAAGTTTCAATGAAAATATTCAAACCTATGTTGAAAATAAAGGTGATAATAATTTAAAAATTGTAAAAAAAAATTCAACAAAAGAAGTGCCGGTTGTTGAAAAAAAAATTAATAATGATAATAATGAACCAAAAAATCAAAAAAATAGTGGTAAATTAGTAAAAAAAGTAAATATTAATAAAGGAAATCTTGAAGAATTGAAAAAATTACCGTATATTGGACCTAGCAAAGCAGAAAAGATTATTATTTATCGTGAAAAAAATGGTAAATTTAAAACATGTGAAGAAATTATTAATGTTAGTGGAATTGGCGAAAAAACTTTTGAAAAAATCAAAAAACTAATAGATGTTTAAAAAAAATAGGAGATGAAAAATGGCGAACCAAACAAATGAAAATTATTATAGCAATACGTGGTCATTCATAATTAAATGGGTGTCTATTGTATTAAGTGTTTTAGTTTTGCTTGTGATTTTTACAAAAACAAGCATTTGGACTCAAGAAAAAAAGGTTCGTTCTTTAGCTCGATGGAAAATGGAACAATTGTGGAATGCTGAAGAATTATATGAGCAATTAACCGGTGAATATAATCCTGATTTAGATAAAACACTACATTTTATTAAGCAAGTACGCGATTCTATATATGCAGATAGTTTATATGCTAAAGATCAAGTTATTGAATTTAATGGTAAGGAATATCAAATTACAATACCTGAATTTTGGATGGTTGATTTTGATACATCTTTTGCATATCCTTATATTGCAAAAGATACTAATTATGTAAAAATATTTACTGCAATAGAGAAAAATGAAGAAACAGGAAGTTTAGACACTGTCTTTTTAAATGAATATAGAGATAGGTGGATATATTCGGATTCTCTTTGGGAAGGAAGTATAATTGACACCGTAGAAGAAGAAAGAATTGAAGAGGTGCAAAGATATAAACCATTTATTTTAGATTCTAATATGTTGATTGGTCCACTTACAAAAGAGAAATTTACAGCAAACTTAAAGGATGGAGATTTAATCATTCAAAGTCCTACAAAAGGTGGTATTTCTTTTAAAAAATATTTCTTTTTTACATTTGAAGATACAGGACATGGCAGTATTAAAGATGGAAAGGCCAGTTGGAATAAAAAATAGAGTGTTTTAATGGTAAGTATATCATTTCATTCTGATTATTTGGCATTTATTTCAATAAGTGTTAATAATGGGAAAAAAATTGTTGAAAGAGTAGGAATATTACATTATTCTGTTATTTTTAATAATAAATTGATAAATGATGGAAAAATAGGATCATTTTTTAATGTTGTTTTAAATAAACTTAAAGAACATTTAGATAATAGTGATAAAGAATTCTACATCTCAATTCCTACCAGCATGGTATTATTGAATATTAATAAAGTAAAATTTGATATGACGCCTGAAAAAATTATCGAATTGAATAATTTAACAACACGAATTAAATATGGTAATAAAGTATCCGGATCTTTTAATAAAATAACATATAATTTTTATGAAAATAATACTATTGATTCATTTTTAAATGTTTATTTTTTTAAAAACTATATTAATGAAATTCAAAAAGCTTTTAAAAATAATGATCTTAATTTAAATGGAATATATGTTAATATTCTTAGCGCATTAAATACTGTTTCACAATTAGAAAACAATGAAAAGAAAAAATATTCACTGTTTTGCTTAAACGATAATAATGAAATTGAATATTTACATGTAAAAAATGATAGAATAACAACCTATTTAAGGTATAGAAAAAATAATAATAAAATAGTATTCTATGCTAAAGTTGGCGAATATTCAGAAGAAATTGTAGCTTTACTAAAAAATGATTTTAATGATTCTTTTTATGAGTTAACAGGTAATATTTATCTTGTTGGCACAAAAAATAATCAAGAAGAAATTAAGTACTATGTTAATAAAAATTCTTTTATTAATGTAGTAAAGCCATTTGATAGGAAAAAAATTAAAGATAAAAAATTATCAGTGATTGAAAAGTTACCATTATATTTCTATAACAATAACATTTTTGCGGAAGCAACAGGAATATTATTTTAAAAGGAGACAATTATGATTAAAGTAAATTTGTTGGATCCAGATGGGAAAGATCAAAAAGATTCTGTGGAAAATGGAGAGAAAAATACTGTAAACAAGGAAAACATTGCTAAATCCACTGAACCAAAGAAAACTGATATTCAAAACAAGGAAAATATTGCTAAATCCACAGAGCCAAAAAAAGCCGATATTCAAAGTAAGGAAGATATTGCTAAATCAACAGAACCAAAGAAAGATGAAGATCAAAAAAAGGAAAACATTGCTAAACCTACAGAGCCAAAGAAAGATGAGGATCAAAAAAGGGAAAATATTGGTGATTCTTCTGAGTCGAAAAAAACACAAGATCAAGAAAATAACACACCTTTTAATAATGAACATTTTTTTGGTTTTGAAAATGGAGATAATGATGAACCAAATGAAGAAGACAATCAAGTTGACAATGAGCCCAAATTTAAAAAATCTTATATTGGATGGTTAATTGTTCTATTAATTATTGTTATTTCTGCTATTTTATATTTTTCATTATCTGATGGCCCTTTTAAAAAAATGGAAAGTCGGATCACTAAAAAACCAATAAAAATTGAACAGATGGCAATAAAAGATGTCGATTCTGTAGAAGCTGAAGAATTTAAACCTATTGAGGAAAAAGTAGCAAATGTAGAGGTAAAAATTGCGAATGTTGAGGAAAAAATTGTTAGCAGAAAACAAAAAGACCAAAATATTAGAGAAAAATCAAAATACAAATATTTGAAAAATAGAATAAATAATTCAAGTAGAAGATTGAAAGCAACCTCAAAAATATTTAAATATATTCCCAGCGGATTAAATATTAAATATTTATCTGTTTCAAAAAACGAAATATCATTCGAGTTAATGTCCAATAAAGATGATATTATTGATAGATTTTTTGGTCTTCTTAGGAAAGATAAAGATTTTTATGATGTTAAATTTAAAAGTATTGATAATAAGTATAGATTTTCAAAAAGAGGTAATTTTAAAGTTAAATTTAAAAAACCGGTAAGTACAATAGAAGGAAAATTGAAAAATTTAGATGTAAATAATTTTATTGATTATATTGCTTTAACTGCCGATAAAACAAATTTATCATTCAATAAAGTCTTAAAAAAAGATATTGAAATAGTTTCATCTCCGTCAATGAAAAAGAACAGATTACAGATGGAATTCAGTGGCAATTTTTATCAAATAAGAGAATTTTTTAATAAAATCAATAAAATTCCGGGTTCTTTTGATGTTGAAAATATTGAGATTAGGAATGTTTACAATGGAAAATATTACAAGATAATATTACGCATTATTTTATTTGAAAAAGCATAAAAATGCCAAGAATAATATCCGGAAAACATGGTGGAATAAAATTAATAAGCCCTAAACACAATATTCGTCCAACTGCGGATAGAGTAAAAGAATATATTTTTAATGTTTTACAAGAATTTGATAATAAAGTTGTACTGGATCTGTTTTCCGGTATTGGGAGTTTGGGAATTGAAGCATATTCACGCGGAGCTAAAGAGGTATTTTTAGTTGAAAATAATAATAGATCAATAGATATAATAAAGAGAAATTTGAGTAAAATAAATAATCCTAAGAATATTAAATATTACAAATCCAACGCACTTAATTTTTGTAATGAATATAGTGAATATTTTGATACTATTTTTGCAGATCCGCCTTATAAATTGAAATTGGAAAAAGATTTTTTTGATAGTATTTATTTGGCATTAAAAGTTGGCGGAATTTTTATCTTTGAGAATTCCATTAAAAATAAATTTGATATAATGGATTCATTAATATTGAGAAAAGAGAAGAAATTTGGAGAAACAGGAGTTTGGATGTATGAAAAAAAATAATGACAGGATAGCAATTTATCCGGGAACTTTTGATCCGATAACAAATGGTCATTTAGATATTATTGAGCGAGCGAGTAAATTGTTTGACAAATTAATTATTTCTGTGGCAACAAATATGAATAAAAAACCGATGTTTTCCACTGTTGAAAGAGTTAAAATGATCAAAGAATCAGTAAAAAATATTAAAAATGTTTCAGTCGATACTTTTTCCGGTTTATTGATTAATTATTGTAATAATAAAAATTCATTCATATTGATCAGAGGATTAAGAGCTATATCTGATTTCGAAAACGAATTCCAAATGGCTTTAATGAACAGAAAAATAGATAATAATATTGAAACGGTATTCCTAATGCCAAGTGAAGAATACACTTATTTGAGTTCTTCACTTATCAAAGAAATAGCATCATTAAATGGTGATATATCAAAATTTGTTTCAAATTATGTAAATCAAAAAATGAAGGAGAAAATATAATGCTAAAAATATTGAAAGATTTGAGGGAAAGAGCAATAGATGAAACAAATGTTCATTTACTTTTACCTGAAGCAAAAGATGAACGGATAATTAAAGCAGCTGCGGAAATTAGCAAATTGAACATTGCAAAAGTAACACTTTTAGGCAATGAAGATGAAATTAAAAATGCAAAGAATACTAAAGGAATTTCATTAGATAAAGTAAATTTTATCATACCGGAAAAGTCAAATGACTTCAATGATTATGTTAATACTTATATGGAATTGAGAAAGAAAAAGGGGATACAGAAAGAAGAAGCGGTTGAGACAATAAAAGATCCAACATTTTTTGCCGCAATGATGTTGAAAAATAATTTAGCTGATATTTGTATTAGCGGAGCAATGAATCCAACTTCTCATGTTTTGAAAGCCGGATTACGAATAGTGAAAATGGAAGAAGGTATATCAACAATGTCAAGTGATATTTTTATGTTTTCACCTGATGAATCAAGAATATTTTCATTTGCCGATTGTGCAGTAGTCCCTGATCCAACAAGTGAAAACTTAGCAGAGATGGCTTATATTACAGCAAAAACACACAAATCAGTTTTTAATGTTGAACCGGTTGTTGCTATGTTAAGTTTTTCAACAAAGGGGAGCGGAAAACATCCACTTGTTGAAAAGGTGGAAAAGGCAGTTGAAATTGCAAAAGAAAAATATCCTGATTTGAATGTTGATGGTGAATTACAAGCTGATGCTGCGATCGTTGATGCAATTGGTAAAAAGAAAGCTCCCGGAAGTAAAGTTGCAGGGAAAGCAAATGTTTTAATATTTCCGGATCTAAACTCGGCAAATATTGGATATAAATTAGTTCAACGATTAGGTGGATATGAAGCAGTCGGACCAATATTACAGGGATTGAATAAACCGATGCACGATCTTTCAAGAGGTTGCAGTGTAGATGATATCATTAATTTAACAGTTATTGCTGCTTTACAATCACAATAATTTAAAATAAAAAACAAAAATGAGGAAAAATGCCAAATTATACATATAAATGTACGGTATGTAATTACCAATTTAATAAGATACAAAGTTTTAACAGTGAGCCATTAAAAAAATGTCCAAAATGTAATGGGAAGTTAAAAAAAATAATTTCCGGTGGTGCAGGCGTTATTTTTAAAGGATCGGGATTTTATGTGAATGATTATAAGAAAAGATCGGCTCCCAAAAGTGAAAATGCTAAAAATAATGTAAAAAAATCTGATAAGAATTCAAAAATAAAGGAATCTAATGCAAAGGATAATTCGGTTAAGAATTCTAAAAGAGAGAGTAAGTAATGAGATTTATTGATTTTGCAAAAGTTACTGTACGCTCGGGAAAAGGTGGTGATGGTATTGTCGCATTTCGACGAGAAAAATATGTAGCCAAAGGCGGTCCGAATGGTGGTGATGGTGGAAAAGGCGGCGATGTAATTATTAAGGGTGATGTACAGCTATCGACTTTGCAAGATATACGTTATCACAGTGTCTATAAAGCTGAAAATGGTAAACCAGGACAGGGTTCGAATAAATCAGGAAAAAATGGGAAAGATACCATAATAAGAGTTCCACTTGGTACCATAATTAGTAATTCTGATTCTAATGATATTATTACAGATATTACAGAAGATAAGGAAGAAATTACTATCGTAAAAGGTGGAAATGGTGGATGGGGAAATCAACATTTTGCTACTTCCACTAATCAAGCACCCAGATATGCAAACGATGGGAAAAAGGGTGAAGCAAAAAATCTCAATTTTGAATTAAAAGTATTGGCAGATGTTGGATTAGTAGGTTTTCCAAATGCAGGTAAAAGCACTTTATTATCTGTATTATCTACTGCCAAACCAAAGATCGCAATGTATCCCTTTACGACTCTTATTCCAAATCTCGGAATTGTGAAATATGGTGAATATAATTCATTTGTAATGGCTGATATTCCGGGACTTATTAAAGGAGCAAGTCATGGTAAAGGGCTCGGAGATCAATTTTTGAGACATGTTGAGAGAACTAAAATATTAATATTTTTAATTGATATTAATGAAGAAAATATTTTTGAAAGATATAAAATATTGGATAATGAATTAAATCAATTTAGCTCTGAAATGAAACATAAACCGAGAATATTATGTATTTCTAAAATTGATACTGTCGATGAAATAGATAAATTAAAATTAAAGAATAAAATAAAATTGTCAGAAGATATTATTTATATTTCTTCAGTTGCGAGGAGAAATTTAGATAAATTAGTAAATAAAACAGTAAAATATTTGTAAAATAATTGTATTCATTAAAAGAAATATTATCACTTTTATGTGTTGATGGAATTGGCCCAAAGACATATTTTCAATTGATACAAAAATTCGGAAGTCCACAAAAAGTATTAGAAGCATCTTCAAATGAATTAAAAGAAGTTTCCCGTATAAATAACGATATTATTAAGCAAATAAATAGCAGATCTTATGAAAAATGCGTGTCAATCCAGTTAGATTGGATCAAATATTCAAAGGCGAAAATTGTAAGTTACTGGGATGATAATTATCCTGAAATATTGAAATTTATTTACGATCCGCCTATTCTTTTGTTTTATTATGGTGAATTAAGTAAAGATGATGATTTCTCATTAGCTGTAGTGGGAACCAGACATCCAGACGAATATGGCAAAAGAGCAACAAGAGAAATTGCCGAAAGTATTGCAGATAATAAGATCACTATCGTCAGTGGAATGGCAAGGGGAATTGATTCAATTGCGCATTATTCTGCATTGAGTAAAAACTCACGAACTATCGCTGTTTTAGGAACTTCATTAGATACGATATATCCTGCAGAAAACAGGTCGCTAATGAAAAAGATCATAAAAAATGGCGTTGTAATGTCAGAATTCTTAATTGGTAAAAAAATGGTGCCGGGAAATTTTGTAATGCGAAATAGAATTATCAGTGGTTTAAGTCGCGGGGTAGTTGTAACACAAGCTTCGAATAAAAGTGGTGCTTTGATAACTGCTTACAATGCAAATACTCAGAATAGAGAGGTCTTTGCAATACCGGGAAATATTCTTAACAACAGATATGGCGGATGTCATCGATTAATAAAAAGCGGTGCTAAATTAGTTGAATCTTTTGAAGATATCATTAACGAATTTCCACAATTACAGAATAAGTTAAAAAAACAGATGAATTGGATAGAAGATAATGCTAATAATATAAAATTGACAGATGTTGAAAAAAAGGTGATCAATACATTGACGAAAGATGCGATGCATGTTGATGAACTTGTATTTAAATCCGAATGCAGCCACTTACAAATAATGAGCTCCTTATTAAATCTGGAATTGAAAGGTTATGTAAAACAGTTGCCGGGGAAACATTATATTAGGACGATATGAAAATGAGTTTGGAAAAAGAAAATCTTTACCGCAAAGGCGGAGAGTCGCAGAGGGAGAAAATCTTTACCGCAAAGGCGGAGAGTCGCAGAGGGAGAAAAT
>JAYEOX010000113.1:0-2474 GCA_034723415.1 Fidelibacterota bacterium
CCTAATAAACTAAATCCTCCATTACTACCTTGTTGTGCAAAAATTTCTAATAACATTTATTCTCCTTTTTTTTCATTATGTAATAATACAAAAAATAATACAATTAGTCAACGATAAGAAAAAATATATAAAATTTATTATATTAATGCTCAATTGCTAATGTTTTAATGTTGACTACAATTGAGTAGAAATATTGTTAATATTAATTGTTGTAATTAATAAGCATAATGATTAAATTATTTAAAAAGGGAATGAATAAGAAGTTTTAACAGGGGTAAAAGTGAAAAATTATGAAACCATCCCAAATTACAAAATTTTCCAAGCAATATATCTCACCTGGTGGTAAGTTTAAGAACTACATAGAAGAAAAGGCATATTTGACTATTGGCGATGATCATAATTTTTTTATATATATTTGATGTTTAGGAGACAGATTTATGAAAAATTCAAGCAAAGCAAAAAATAGTATAAAAAAAGGGGAAAAATGAAAACTACGGATAATACTAAAAAGAGAGAATTTAAAAAAAACTATATTTATTTTCTTTTTATAGTTTTAAGTGCATTGGCATCCTATTTTATTATTAATAATATTTATAATGACAAAATAGAAGATTACAAAAAACTTGAAATTGAAGAATTACAATTATCTTATGATATAATTATTAATTCTTATAAACGACCCTCACAGATTGTTTTTAATGAAATTATCAATCAACCTGAAATATGGAATATTCTTGAAGATGCTAATTCAAATAATCCTGAAAAAGTAAGTAAAGCCAGGCAAAAATTATTATCAAAATTATTACCGACTTATGAGAGATTGAAAGAATTAGATGTGCGACACTTTCACTTTCATTTACCCGATAACAAAAGTTTTCTGAGATTTCACAGGCCGTCAAAATTTGGAGATGACCTTACAGAAGTTAGATATTCTGTCAAAATGACCAATAGTGAGTTAAAACCTCATATTGGTTTTGAGGAAGGAAGGATATTCAATGGATTCAGGTATGTATTCCCCATTCTTACAAGCGAGAAGAAACACCTTGGAAGCGTAGAAATAAGTGTTAATTTTAAGGTTATAAAAAAAGAATTGCAAAAACTTTTTCCCAAAGATTATTATTTCTTAATTGATAAAGATATTGTCAATGAAAAGGTAATTGCTTCCGAAAAATCGAATTATAAACAAGCTTTTTTGCATGATCAATTTATGTATGAAAGCTATGTAAGCATATCTGAAGAAGTTAAAACAATAAATAAATTAATTAAGAAACAAATCAGCAATGCTTTAACAGAATTTACCCCTGTTGTTATAGATTGTAAATGTAAAGATGGAAATTATATTGCATCTTTTTATCCAATTTCAAATGTAGAAGGAAATAAAAGTGGTTATATTGTTTCTTATGAAAGAGGTAACACTATTGAAGAAGTTAAAAGAATTTATTATATAGTTTTATTTAGTGCATTAATCTTTTTTATAATAATTGCTGTTTTGTTTTTCATACTTAAAAGAAATAATCAGCGACTTAAAGAAAATGAGAAAAAACTTGTTAAAAGTGAAGAGAAATTTCGCAATTTGGCAGAAAACATGAACGAAATACTCTATTTTATTGATATCAAAGGGATAGTAACTTATATAAGTTCTTCTGTGAAACGAATAGGAGGTTATGAACCATCAGAGATCATTGGGCAACATTTCACAAATTTTGTATATTCGGAAGATGTCCAAGGTAGAAAAGATCAATTTCAAAAAACAAAAGCAGGTATTATAAAGGAAAGTGAATATCGATATCTTACGAAATCAGGTGAAGTATTATGGGTCAAAACGTATCCACGCCCGATATATAAAAATGATAGTCTTATCGGCATTCAAGGAATATTAACTGATATCACCGAACGCAAGAAGACAGAAGAAGTTCAAAGAATGATCTATAATGTTACTGATGCGATAAACACAACAAAAGATCTTGATGAGTTTTATACAATAATACATAAACAGTTAAGCACAATTATAGATACAACAAATTTTTATATAGCACTTTATAATAAAGATAAAAATATTATATCTTTTGACTATTTTATAGATGAATTTGTAGATAAAAAAGGAAATATCAATGTTGCAAGAAAATCTAAAAAAGGTTTAACCGAATATGTAATAAAGACAGGGGAACCATTATTAGCAGATGCTAAAGCTATTAAGAAATTAACTAAAGCCGGCAAAATAGATGGAGTTGGGACTCCTTCAAAGATCTGGCTTGGAGTTCCATTGAAAGTAAGGAATACAATTACAGGTGTGATCACTGTTCAAAGCTATACCGATGCTTCTCTTTATACAAAAGAGGATATAAAGATTTTAGAATTTGTTTCAGGTACAATTGCCATTGCTATAGAGCGAAAGCAAACAGAGGACGCATTAAAAGATAGTGAAGAACAATATCGTTTAATAGTTGAAAATGCTCACGATGGTATTGAGATCA
>JAYEOX010000114.1:0-2443 GCA_034723415.1 Fidelibacterota bacterium
GTCTCTTTTTTTACCTGTTGAACAAAACTGTTATCTTCGATTGTCCCAATTGCAGCTGTCATCTCATCCATATTTCTATAGGTCGCTTGAGTGAAAGTATTGTCAAAATCTTTTTTTCTAGATATATAAACCTGTTTATTAATATATTCTTGAATCTCTACTCCCTTATCTAATACAGATATCCATTGTTTTTCTGTCGGATTATCTGTCCCTAATATTTCACAAAATATTGCATACGCATGTTTCTGTTTTTCTAATTGATAATCATTCCATAATTCATCATATCTATTGTGAATATCGTTCCAATTCTTTAGTTTTCCCGAGCCAATATCTTTTCGAAGCACTTCAACATCTTCTTGCGGAATAAGTTGGCCGCCTATATTTTCCCATTTTGTTTTGCGTTTACCTGATAGAACATCTTTCAGTGATGAAAAATCTGAATTCGGATTACTATTTAGATATTCGATAAGATTTTTTACTGCATAAAAATGCAACATATCGCTGTAGGCATGATACGCTTTGTAAAATTTTAATATCACAACTTTGCGTTTAGATTTTTCCATATTTTCGCCTAGAACTTCAAGATCTTTTGTTGACGCACTTGTTCCCGACAGCAGTTCCTTACCAATTTCAATAAGTTTTTTTTCATTCTTATCTTCAACAGATCCACCTTTTTGATGAAGTGCTGCTTTAGCTGTCCAAATTTTTAATAATCTGAGAGCTGTTAATATCTCTTCAATCGTGTCCGGTGCAAGATAATCAAATTCAATATTCTGAATCTTATTCTTACGATTATCACGTTTATGAAATTTCCAAGAATTCCTAGTCAAGGCATACATATTATATAACCACCAAAATGCAGGTAATATCTCTAACTGATCTTTAGATCTATTATTGTTAAGAAGCGAAAATGGTAGAGTGATATCAAGTTCTGCCGGATAAGCTGCTTTTGCAAGCAAAATAAAAGATGCGAATCGACTGGAATGTTTGATACTTGTATTTAATCCGGGCCAAAATCCACGTCCTGCTTGGACTTCATTATCATTAGCTCTGCTATTATGATTTGATCCTATTGTAGCTCCGGCGGCTATATTGCTTTGTCCCATAACAACTGAAGCAATCAAAAATGAATTATTGTGATGTTGTTCATGAGCAGGAAAGATAAGATTATTCAATACTTCACAGCAGGAAATCGTTGAATTATCTCCTAAAAATGAATTAATGAGTCTGGCTCCATATTTGAGATTTGAATTTTCACCCAAAATAAAACGAATAGCTTTACATCCGTAGAAAATATTGCATCCATGACCAATAATACCATTAACAAGCTCTACACCTTCACCAATTTGAGTAGGTAGTGCTTCTGAGGAATTAACTGTCAGATTCTTTAATTTATTAGCTCCTTTTACATAACAATGAGATCCAAATTTTACATCTTTTACAATACGAGAACTCTTTATTACACTCTGTTCACCTACTATACCATAATATCCGCGATGAGAATCAAAACTGTTTTGCGTGATCTCTATTAATTTTTTTTGCAAAGCACTATCATCTCGATATTTTGCCCATAAATATGCATCAGCAGTTATCATACCATCAAAAGGGATAACTTTTCGGCTGCCCACTTCGTTCATGATATCCAACCACACACGCACATTTTCCGATTCGCCGTCTTTGATAATCCCATTTCCAAATTTCGCATAATTAGTTGTATGCATTTCATCTATATTGAATAAAATACACCGATCACCAATGATGAAATGAGATAAATATTTAACATTGTGAATGGCTGCATCATCACCAATATCACACGATACGATTATACTGTTCGTGATTCCAACAGATAATTTTAAATCGTGATATTCAAGAACTACATCTCTGATATTTCCAATTCTTACCAGCCCATAGAACTCATTGTTCTTAATCTTTTGGGGATTAAATTGATCTGTAACCAGTATTTGATCCCAATTATCAGAATAATTGTTATTTTTTATAAGATCTTTTATTTCAGAAAAGAGTAAATGACGCCATCGATCTTTTGACCACAATGTCTGACGATTACGATAAAAATATTCATCTTTCCCCTTTTGCAGGAATTCACTCGGAATAAAATCATTCCCGATATTTTCTATTTTTCTTATTAAAACTTTAGACATAGTTTTCCCTATTTAAATTATTTTTACAGCTGTGCTGCGGAATTTATGAAAGAGCGAAAGAGTGAAAGCAAAAAAACAGAAGTCAGAAGTCAAAAAAAGCAGAAAAAGAAAAGATAAAAGGAAAAAAAAGAAAAGAACGATTAAAAATTAAGAAAAATTTTTTGTTTTAGATATTCTATGCATTATTCTCTTTTACATTTTTATTAATTTATAATTTGAAATTCTTAATTCTTAATTCTTAATTCTTAATTGAAATCTCTCCATCACCTATTTTCTGTCCTCCG
>JAYEOX010000115.1:0-38336 GCA_034723415.1 Fidelibacterota bacterium
TTATACATTTTTAATAATTATAAAGTAATTTTTAATTACTCATTATTCCCTCTTTCATATTTTCCAATTTGATCAGCTGCATTTTGTAGACTTCTATCAACACCT
The DNA here is from genome assembly GCA_034723415.1 of Fidelibacterota bacterium. Lineage (GTDB taxonomy): Bacteria > Fidelibacterota > Fidelibacteria > Fidelibacterales > Fidelibacteraceae > TCS52. The sequence goes on from JAYEOX010000115.1 coordinate 106, forward strand.
CATATTTTTTCTCATTTTCCATTTTTTCAATTTCAAATAATATTTTTTCTATATTCTCTCGTTTTTCCAACATTTTTGTATATTTATAAAATTGTCCTTTAGAAAAAAATGGTTCAATAAAAGGTCCAAAAAAATTAAGAAATTGCGCTCCAATAAAATTTAGCGGTTTTGTAATATCTAAAAATAATATTGAAGGAACGGATAAATGTCTATCAACGATTTTTTTTGCTATTAATTTTATTAGTTCTTCTTCATTGTAATTTTTATGTTTTTGAATTTGTTTTTTCATTTTTCTATTTTTCTTTTTACTATTTCAATTATTTGATCGCGATTATTATCAAATATCAAATTCAAAGCTCTATAATTATCTAATCGAGATGCACTTAATGATGTATATAATTTTAACATTTTTTTATCATAATCAAATCTTCTGAAATATTCCCATTTATGTTCTTTTGTAAAAGGTCCGTTTTGTACAATTACTTTTTGATCTGTTAAAATAAATTTTGTTGGAAAATAATAAGGTAATAGCACAAAAATAAAAAAAACTATTAAAATAATGAAAAAAAATAGAATGTTATTCATTAACATACATGAATAAATTGAAACTATTAGAATAAAAATTCCTGCAACTGTTCCCTTCAATGGGTTTTCCTTTAATGGATAAATTCGCCATTGAAGTAATGTATGATTATTATAATTTATTTTCTCATTTTCCATTGTAATAATGTAAAAAATAATATTTGCAAAAGAAATAAAAAAATTCATAATTTTAATAATATTTTTATTGGAAATAACTAATACTTTTATTAACATATTATAAAGGAAAAAAATAGGAAGAAAGTTTATGAGAAATGTAATGACACTTATTCTTGGAGGGGGGCAAGGGACACGATTAGCTCCTCTAACGACTGTAAGAGCGAAACCTGCAGTGCCAATTGGGGGAAAATATCGACTTATTGATATTCCAATTAGCAATTGTCTGAATTCAGATATTAGAAAGATTTATATTTTAACTCAATTTAATAGTGAGTCATTACATAGACACATTAGTCAAACATATAGATTGGATTATTTTACTAATGGCTTTATAGAAGTTCTCGCTGCTTCTCAAACTTTGGATAATTTAGGATGGTATCAGGGAACTGCCGATGCTGTAAGGCATAATATTCATCATTTTGAAGCGTATAATTTTGATCAATATTTGATTCTTGCCGGTGATCATCTATATAGAATGAATTATAAAAATTTTGTTCAACAACACAGAGATAAAAAATCAGATCTCACCGTTTCTGTAAAACCTGTAACTCGAGAAGAAGCGAAATCATTTGGTATTTTAAAAGTAAATAATGATGGAAGAATAATTGATTTTGCAGAAAAACCTAAAAAGGATGAATTATTAGATAAAATGAAAAGTGATACCGGTATTTCAGAAAAACCATTTTGGGGATCAATGGGAATATATGTGTTTGATAAAGATATATTGGCTTTGCAATTAAAAAATATAAAAGAAGATGATTTTGGTGGTAACATTATTCCGGGTTCTATAAAAGATTACAAAGTAGATGCTTATTTCTTTGATGGGTATTGGGAAGATATTGGTACTATAGGTACATTTTATCAGGCGAATTTAGCTTTAACAGATATGCAACCACCTTTTAAATTTAATGATCATTCATTTCCTATTTATACACATGCCAGAATGTTGCAGGGATCTCGCATTGGCGATACAAAAATATTTCATTCTATTATAAATGACGGCTGTTTTATTGGTGCGGAATCTATTAAAAATTCAATTATTGGTATTAGAAGTGTTATCGGTGATAACACGATAGTTAATAATAGCATTATTATGGGAAATGATTTTTTTAGTGATAAAAAATGTAATGAAATATATTTAGGAATTGGGAGAAATTGTCAGATCCAAAAAGCTATTATTGATAAAAATGTTTGTATTGGTGATAATGTAAAAATTATTAATAAAGATAATAAAGAATTTGAAGAAACAGAAAATTATTGTATAAAAGATGGAATCGTAGTTATTAAAAAAGAAGCAATAATCCCGAATAACACAGTAATATAAATTTGGAGGAAGAGTGAAAGAAGACCAAAAGACAATTAATAGAAAAATTTCATCATTTGCTGTTAATCTAAAATATGATGATTTACCAAGAAAAGTTATTGAACAGGCAAAAAGATTTTTATTTGATTCTATAGGATGTGCTTATGGGAGTATGAATACAAAAGATGTAAATATTATAAAAGACATTTATACAGAAATTGGTGGTAAAGAAGAAGCAACAATTATTGGATTTGGCAACAAAATTCCGGCTGTAAATGCTTCATTTTTAAATTCTTTAATGATCAGATCGTTGGATTTTAATGATATTTATTGGAAAGAAGATCCTTCACATCCATCTGATATAATTCCTGCTGCCTTATCATTAGGTGAAAAAGTAAATGCTTCAATGAAAGATGTGATTGTTGCTATTGTTTTAGGATATGAATTTGAACAACGATTATGTGAATTTGCAAAACCGGGATTAAGAGAAAGAAAATGGCATCACGCTACAATAACTCAATTCGTTTCACCTATAGTTGCAGGAAAAATTCTAAATTTAAATATTGATCAAATGGTAAATGCAATTGGTATTAGTGGGAGTCATAATCATACAATTGGTTGTCCTACTGCTGGAAAATTAACAATGATGAAAAATACAGTTGACCCAATGGCGGTTCAATCCGGAGTATTTGCTGCTTTAATGGCAGAAAAAGGTTATACGGGCACAGAAGCGATATTTGAAGGAAAGGAAGGGCTGATGGATGTATATGGCCCCGATTGGGATTTAAATGCTCTGTTTTCTGATTTAGGAAAAAAATTTAAAATAATGGAATGTTCGATGAAAGCATTTCCTACCGAAGCATTAACCCATACACATATTAGTGCAACGATAGAATTAGTAAAAGAAAACTCAATTGATTATAATGATGTTGATGAAATTACAATTACTACGATAGCACGAGCTGCTGATATTTTATTTGATCCTGAAAAATATAAACCGGATTCACGAGAGACAGCAGATCATAGTTTACCTTATTGTATTGCATGTGCAGTTATCGACAAGAAAATAACAAAAGAATCATTTACTGACGCTAATATTAAACGAAAAGAAATAAAAAAAGTAATAAATAAAATCAAAGGTGAAGCATCTGAGGATTTTGAAAAAATATTTCCTGAAAAACAACCATCTCGTGTAAAAATAATAATGAAAAATGGAAAAATTTTTGAAAAATATTTAGAATATCCGAAGGGAGATCCTCGTGAACCAATGAATTTAGAAGATTTGAGAATAAAATTCAATTCATTGATAGATAGTAATATTGAAATTAATAGATTAAAAGAGATTGAAAATACGGTTTTTAGCTGTGAAAAATATAATTATGTTAATAATTTTATGAGAAAATTAGTTATTTAAAAAAAAATAAAAAAAAACTTGCATATTAATAATTAAATGATTAACATAATACGACATTGAAATAAAGGTAATTTTAAATCGAAAATAATTAGGAGGAATAGGCATGAAGAATTTTTTGAAACTTTTGTTTGTTTTATCATTGGTGTTTTCTTTTTCGTTTTTGTTTGCGCAAGAAGAAACAAGTAGTGATGAAGAATTTCAACAACTTTTAGAAGAAGAAAATGTTGACACTGAAGAGGTAGAAGCTGTTGAAGAAGAGAGTAGTTTTCTTGACGAGGTTTCTGGTATTGAGGAAGAGGAAGAAACTGTAGAAGAAACTACTGAAGTAGATACTTGGGGTATTAAAGCTTATGTAAATGTTGGACCAGTTGAACCTTGGGGTGATCCCGGAACCGGTCAATTATTTGATATGGGTTTTCATTTCGGTGGTGGTGCTATTGTTAAACTTGCTAATTTTATTGATTTGCCGGCAGTATTAAATCCGTTAAATGTAGAAGGTTTAGTAAGCTATACAAGCTTTGCACAAAAAGATGACGGTGATGGAACAGCTAGTGTTATTGGTGTTGGAATAACACCTCGTTATGATGCAACTGATTTGATTTATGATGCACTTGATGTTGAACCTGTCGTTGGTGTTTTTGGATTATTAGGATTACGGTACAACTATCATTCTTGGGATAGTTATACAGGATTAGATTCAGAAAACGCATCATCTTTCGGTCTTGATATTGGAGCAGGAGTTAAATATAATATTAATGAATCTGTTGGATTGGATCTAAGATTTACACAAGGTCTATATATTATGTCAGATGTTGGAGATTATGGCGACTATTCTCATGGAGAAAATGGGTTTCTTTTAGGTGTTACTTTTAAAATACAATAATTATTAAATCTGAATAAATTAAAAAAAGCTCTCAATTTATTTGAGAGCTTTTTTTATTACTTATGTTTTATTTTTTATATAGGTAATATTTTTTTAATTTTATCGTTTTTCAAAAAGGTATTTGCTAATTTATTTCCAATAGATTGGCTATTATTTTTAAATGTTTTTGTAATATTATCTTTGATAAAGATATCGCCTTCATTATTAGATAAAAACGCAGTTAAAGAAAGATCTTTGTCATTCATCTCTGCATAAGCGCCAACGGGATAATTATTATTAATATTTAATTTTGAGATGAATGCTCTTTCTGCGGTAACTGTATTATATGTTTCTTTGTCTAATATTGGTTGAAGTAATTCAATTATATCAAATCTATGACCTGAAGTTATTAATGCTGTGGCGCCTTGCCCTGCGGTCGGGATAAATTTATCTTTCTCCAAATCTACGGCAGTCGCTTTTGAAACATTTAGTCGTTTAATTATTATTTTGTCAAGAATAATTCCATTAAGTTTAAAATTTTTTAATTTGTAAATGCGGGATTTTACGTCACCATTTAAAATAACTAATCTTGTATTTGGATAATATTTTTTCATTAATGTAAAATTTCGTAAATTGCTAACTCCAACAACAAACTTTGGCAAGTCATCATCTATTTTAAGATCATTAAATGTTACAAATACATCTTCAGAATAGTCCCTTTTTATGTAGCCGGCAATAATCAACCCCGGGTCAATTGTATATGATAAATGTTTGGCATTGTGTACTGCTAACTGAATATCATTGTTCAATAATTGTTCCTCTATCTCTAAACTATAAGGTATATCTACAATTTCGTCATTGAGCTGAAAATCATTATTACTTTGATCATCTGTTCTAATAATTTTAATACGAATATTTAGTTGAGGATATTGTGATTTTAACAATTCTTTAATATGATTTGTTTGCCAAATAGCTAATTTGTCTTCATTTGTTGCAATTGTAATGTTTTTCATTTTTACTCCTGATCATTACACTATTATGTATAATGAAATCCCAAAATTATATTATACTATTATAACCATATTTTAATATAATATAAATAATTGTAAAAATCTACTAAAATATTACTATAATTAATAAAAAGGAAGTATTTTCTACTTCCTTTTTATATCAATATGATTGAAAATGTTATTTTTTCTTATCTTCGTCAACTACTTCATAGTCAGCATCTTCCACATTATCTTTCGATTTTGTATCTGCTGATTCGGATTTTGACTGTGATTGTTGATCTGTTTGATTTGTTTTATCTGTTTTTGTATTTTGATACATCTTTTCTGAGATTTTTGAAAAAGCTTGAGTAACTGCTTCTATTTTTGATTTTATCTCATTTGCGTCTTTACTATCTTTAACTTTTTCTAATTCCTCTAATGCGTCTTCAATAGGTTTTTTGTCTTCATCAGAAATTTTATCTTTGAGTTCGTCAAGTTGTTTCTTTGTAGAAAATATTGTTTGTTCGGCTTGATTATGAGCATCGATTGTTTCTTTCCATTTTTTGTCTTCTTTTTCGTGTTCTTCAGCGTCTTTTTTCATATTTTCTATCTCGCTTTCCTTTAGTCCACTTGACGATTCAATTGTAATATGTTGTTCTTTGTTGGTAGCTTTATCTTTTGCGGAAACATTTAAAATTCCATTTGCATCAATATCAAATGAAACTTCTATTTGTGGTACTCCTCTTGGAGAAGGTGGAATTCCATCCAATGTAAATCTTCCAAGTGTTCTATTACTGGTAGCTTGCGATCTTTCTCCTTGCAGAACATGTATTTCAACGGCAGGTTGATTGTCAGCAGCAGTACTGAATATTTCTGTTTTCTTAGCCGGTATAGTTGTGTTTTTATCTAACAATTTTGTAGATACTCCACCTAGTGTTTCTATTCCCAATGATAATGGTATCACATCCAATAATAATACATCTTTTACATCACCTTGTAATACACCACCTTGAATTGCAGCTCCTAAAGCAACAACTTCATCCGGATTAACTGTTTTATTAGATTCTTTACCGAATATTTCTTTAACTAATTTTTGTACAGCAGGTATTCTTGTTGAACCTCCAACTAAAATAATTTCATCAATATTACCTTTTGAAACACCCGCATCTTTCATAGCATCTATACAAGGTTGTTTTGTTTTTTCCACTAAATCTTCTGTTAGTTGATCAAATTTGGCTCTGGAAATAGTAATATTTAAATGTTTTGGACCACTGGAATCTGCTGTTAAATATGGTAAATTAATTTCTGTTTGTTTTGAGGTTGATAATTCCATTTTCGCTTTTTCTGCAGCATCTTTTAATCTCTGAACAACCATTGGGTCTTTTGAAATATCAATGCCTTCCTGTTTTTTGTATTCTTTAATCAAATAATCAATCAATCGTTTGTCAAAATCATCTCCACCCAAATGTCCATCACCATTTGTAGATTTTACTTCAAATACACCTTCACCGATTTCAAGTATTGATATATCAAAAGTTCCACCTCCAAGATCGAAAACCGCTATTGTTTCATCTTTTTTCTTGTCTAAACCATAAGCTAAAGAAGCAGCTGTGGGTTCATTTATTATCCTTTTTACTTTCAAACCGGCAATCTTTCCCGCATCTTTTGTTGCCTGTCTTTGAGAATCATTGAAATATGCCGGGACTGTGATAACAGCTTCATCAACTTTTTCACCTAAATATTCTTCAGCTATTTGTTTTGCCTTTTGTAGGATCATTGCACTGATCTCCGGCGGTGAGTATTTTTTGTTATTTACATTAACGCGTACATCTCCATTTGAGCCCTTTTCAACTTTAAAAGGTACTTCGTGTATTTCTTGATCAACCTCTTTATGCATACGTCCCATAAATCTTTTAATACTGGATATAGTATTATTTGGATTTGTAATTGCCTGTCTTTTTGCACCTGTCCCAACTAATCTTTCACCTTCTTTTTTAAATGCAATAATTGACGGAGTAGTTCTTCCACCCTCCGAATTTAATAATATTTTTGGTTCCTTACCTTCTATTATTGCTACACAAGAGTTGGTAGTACCTAAATCAATTCCTATTATTTTTCCCATTTTTTCCTCCATTTTATTTTCAATTTTCATTTTCATTGAAGTATAGTGCAAATATTATGCCAACATGTCAATTGCCATTATTGTAATAGATAGTGCCATAATGACAATTTTATCATCTAATGTTACTTAATATAAAAGTGTTAGGAAAAAAAGTAAGTAATGATATTTATGAATACAAATAAATATTTAATGAAAAATAACTTCATTAAATTTAATTCAAGAAATAAATATATTTATGGATTGACTATTTAGCAGATTTGTTATTTTTCTTATAAGAACAGATATTTCAAAATAAATAAAACAGCTATTATGTAAGAGAGTATTGAGACCTTTTTACCTTTTCCTGCTAATAATTTTAGAATTACGAAAGCAATCATTCCGAATGCAATTCCTTCGGCAATGCTATATGCTAGAGGCATAATAATAATTGTTAAAAATGCCGGAATAGCTTCTGTGTAATCCGTAAGATCGATTTTTTTGATTGGACTCATCATAAAAAGTCCGACTAATATCAAAGCCGGTGCCGTTGCAGCACTTGGAACCATTGTGAATAATGGTGCCATTAGTAATGCTATTGCAAATACAACGGCTGTGGAAAAAGCTGTCAATCCCGTTCTGCCTCCGGCTGCAACTCCAGATGCACTTTCTACATAAGTTGTAACTGTAGAAGTTCCGAGCATTGCGCCAACAGTTGTCCCTGCTGCATCGGCAAATAATGCCTTTTTAACACCCGGTAAATTTCCATTTTCATCAATAAAACCAGCTTTTGTTGAAACGCCGATCAAAGTTCCTGCAGTATCAAATAGATCAATAAATAGAAAAGTGAATAATACGATCAACATGTCGAGTGAAAAAATATTAGAAAAGTCAAATTGTAAAAATGTAGGAGCGATAGAAGGAGGGAGGCTAATAAGTTGAAAGTTTGCAGGCAAATGAGTTACACCAAGCGGAACTCCTAATAGGGTTGAGAAAATTATTCCTAAAATTAATGCACCTTTGATATTTTTTGTAAGCAGAAATCCGGTAACAATTAAACCAATAATTGATAGAATGACAGGTTTAGTTGTAATATTTCCCAGTGTAACTAATGTTGTAGAATTTGCCGTAATAATTCCTGCATGTTGTAAACCGATAAAGGCAATAAATAATCCGATACCAACAGAAACGGCTTTTTTCAGATTGAATGGAATGCTATTAATGATCGCTGTTCTTATATTGAAAAAAGTGAGTATGAGAAAAATTATTCCTTCAATAAAAACTGCTGTTAAAGCAAATTGCCAAGAATATCCCATCTGTTTTACAACCGTGAAAGCGAAGAATGCATTCAAACCCATTCCGGGAGCTAATGCAAAAGGTTTATTAGCATAAAAAGCCATCACCAATGTTGCAAATATTGCAGATAATGCCGTTGCAGTAAAAACCGCACCTTTGTCCATTCCGGAAATCGCCAATATTTGTGGATTTACAATGAGAATATATCCCATCGTTGCAAATGTAGTTATGCCGGCAATAATTTCTGTTTTGACATTTGTTTGGAATTTGTCGAGTTTAAATAATTTGTTCAACATAATTTTTTCTCTTTTACTTTTTTAATTTTTGTAAAGGATCGGTATTTGGTTTTTTTTGTGATTTATTTTTTTTGTTCATTATTAATATTACATTAGATTTTGGATTTTTTCAAGAAGAATATAATATAAAATATTTTTTAACTATCTTTACAAAAAGTAACATTATTATACTTTTGTGAGAATTTCAGCTCCTTTATCAGTTACTAAAATTGTATGTTCAAATTGAGCACTTAATTCTCCATCAGCTGTTGTAACCGTCCATCCATCAACCGAAGATGTGTTTACTTCGTAAGAACCTAAGTTGATCATTGGTTCAATAGTAAATATCATCCCTGATTTTAATCGTATTCTGTTTTCTCTTGAATAGTGATGAAAAACATGCGGATCTTCGTGAAAAACTTTCCCTATTCCATGTCCGCCGTAATCTCTAACAATTGAATATCCGAATTTACTAATGTATTTTTCAATTGTCTTACCAACTTTATATAAATATTCTCCGGATTTTACGGCATCAATTCCTCTATACATCGCTTGCTCGGTCCGTCTAACTAAACTTTCCGTTTTTTCATCAACATCTCCAATCATAAAAGTGCGGGATGTATCACCGTGGAAACCATTTAAAATTACAGTAACATCTATATTCACAATATCACCATCTTTTAAAATATCTTTTTCTGAAGGAATTCCATGACAGACAACATTATTTATTGAAGTACAGATGCTTTTTGGGAATCCGTTATAATTTAAAGGAGCAGAAGTAGCACCATGCTTTTTTGTGTATTTTTCACATAGATCATTCAGATAAAGTGTTGAAACACCTTTTTTCACAAACGGTTCAATATAATTTAATAATTGTGCAGCAAGTTTTCCGGCTTTTCTCATTTTTACAATTTCTTTAGCATTTTTTATTGTTATCATTTTGACTCCTTTATTTCAAAAATATTTCCAGTATTATCCTTGATAAATATTAAATCAGATTTTTTTCGTTCTTTGATAATAACTTCATAATCATTTTCCATTGCTTTTTTTACAATATTTTGCCTATCATTAAAAGAAAGACAAAAATGATCAAAAGAAGGTCTCTTTATCTCATTATGAACAAACAATTCTATCATAATATAATCATTTTGCATTAAATATACTTCAACCGATTGTGAAATATTGAATATTTTCTCAGCAAGATTTGTATTCAGTTCAAAAGATCTTACTTTCTTCATTTTAAAAATATTCTCATAAAAGTTGGTTACCTCATTAACATTATTAATAGTTATTCCTAAATGTTCAAATTTCATAAATCTCCTTTTTTATTAAAATTATATTTTACAAATTTTAAGCTGATGAATTTTACTGTTATTATAAATAATATCCAAAAATCTTTCATTATTTTTTATAAATGTTACTCTCAATTTTTATCCATTTTTTTCAGTTTACTAAAATTTTCAAGAGATTTGAATATAAATTCATTGTGATATAATATTGATGCAGGATGAGATAAGGGAAATATTTTGTAATTTTCTGTAATAAATATTTTCCCGATTAATGTAGCAAATTCTTTTTTTGAAAACTCTTCTAATCCATTTTTCTCAAATATATATTTTGTTGCATAATAGCCAAGTGGAACTAATATTTTGGGCTTAATTTCAGTAATTTCCATATCTAAATATTTAGAACATGCTTTTATCTCTTTTTGTTTTGGTCTTCGGTTTTGTGGAAGATTACATTTTATGAGATTTGTAATATAAATTTCATTTCTGGGGATTTGAGCGTGCTGTAACAATTTATTAAGCATTTTCCCTGAGGGACCGACGAACATTTTATTTGCTTTATCTTCTAATTCTCCCGGAGCTTGAGCTATCAGCATTATATTGGAATTTATATTTCCCTCACCGACTAAAGCATTTAAGCGAGTTTTATATAATTCACAAAGTTTGCAATTTTGAAGTTCTTTTTTTGAATACATTCTAAAATTCAAATATCTTTACTGTTTCACACTCAATAAACAAGAAAATCCTCGATCAGTTATCAAACCTGGTTTACTTGCAATATTATCATAAACAATTGCTATTTTCATTTTACTTTTTCTCCAAAGATTTCATTAATTTTGCCATTACTTCTGTTGCTTTTCCTTTCAAAAAAATATCTGTTATTGAATTTGTATAATTGCTTTCGTATGTATTAATCTCAATAATTTTCGCACCATTTCTTTTTGCTTCAAATGGAATCATAGATGCAGGCATAATTTCACCAGTTGTTCCAATCAAAATAAAGACATCAGCCTTTTCTGTTTCTGCAAAAGAATTTGTTCTTGCCAGTTCGGGAATTGGTTCACCAAAAAAGACAAAATCTGGTTTAAGAACAATTCCGCACTTTTCACATTTCGGAGGTAAATTAGATAGATCAATGCTTTTTGCAGAATAGATTCTATTACAGTTTGTGCAAATTAAATTTCGAGATGTTCCGTGAAATTCATAAACTTCTTTACTTCCTGCTTTTTGATGTAAATTATCAATGTTTTGAGTAATTACAGAATTTAGATATCCCATACTTTCCATCTTTGCCAAAGCAAAATGAGCTTTATTCGGTTTTGCTTTTCCAAAAAAATCATAAAAGATCTCTTTTATCAATTTCCAAGATTCTAAAGAATTTTGATGGAAATAATTAATATCCAAAAATATCGGATTGAATTTACTCCACAACCCATCTTTACCTCGAAATGGCGGAATACCGCTTTCTACTGAAACTCCAGCTCCTGTAAAAGCAGTAACATGTTTAGCATTATTTATTAATTGTATTGCTTTTTCTATCATTTAGAATTCCTTGAAAACTCTTGCTAATGACTCGCCGGGAGCTTGAATATCTAGATCTAAAAAATAACCGAACGGTGTTTGTGAAACATTGTAATCAGAATTTTTTAATCTTGTTTCAGCACGGTCAAATAAGTTCTTTGTTATTTTTTCATCTGCTTTACTCATAGATAAATGAGCAAAAGAGTGTAGAACAATATTGGTTGTTTCATTTTTCTTTGCTGCCCATTTTAGGTTTTTTATCATCTTGGTTTCTGTTTTAGCAATATTTTCTTCATCTTTTTCTTCTACTTGAATAAATCCAATAAGTGCATTTTCTATCTGTTTCTCTTCATTGTATTTTTCAACGGCTTCCAAATTTTTAATGTTAGTTCTGTAACCAAATTTATCAGAATAAATCATCAGTAATTTCATTGTTTTCCTCACTTAATATGATTAACATTTTCAATTAATACTCATCGCTAATTCATAACCTTCGTTTATTGCACTTTGTGCATCTCCTGTTTTTTTGGCATCTCCAATTTTATAAATTGGAATTTTGCCTTTCAATTTTTCTTCGAGAGGATTATAACTCTTCATACCGGTGGAAACAACGATTAAATCAATATTTTCAAAAGTTATTTGTTCTCCGTTCTTTTCTGCATAGACAGTTGCTCCATCTATTTTTTTAATATTTGTATGATCGCTGAAAACAGTCTGATTTTTTTTCATAATTGCCAGTGAGAGCTTTTTGGAGATCATTTCCATATTTTCACCAAAATCTGTTGTTCGTTTCACGATAGTTACTTTGTTGTTTTTGGGAATTAAGGCGGTTGCAATGTCAACTCCGATCAAGCCACCACCAATAATTAGAACATTTTTATTTTCTGGTAGATTTTCTTCCAAGAGAATTTCTGCCCAGTAAAATTTATCTAAACCTTCAATTTTTGGAACAGCAGGTTGTGAACCGGTTGCCAAAACAGCAGAATCATATTTTAAAATATCTTCAAGTTTTTTGATTTCTTTAAATATCACATTTACATTAGATGTTTCCAATTCATTTTCAAAATAGCGAATCAGTTTCTCCATTGATTTTTTATGAGGAGTTAGGGGAGCGTATATAAATTGTCCGCCCAAATTTTCTTTTTCATAAAGATCAACTTGATGTCCTTGCTTTGCTAACATAAGTGCTGCTTCCATTCCGGCAAGTCCTGCTCCGACTACGGCAATTTTCTGCGGTTTTTTTGTTTTTACGGGCAGAACATCAGTTTCTTTTCCTACTTCCGGATTCACTAAGCATTGCAAGCCCTTACCTGCTTTTATTCCACCCAAACAGCCTTCCGCACAAGCAAGACAAGGAACAATATTTCCGGTAATTTCTCCGAGATATTTTCCGACAAATTCAGGATCTGTAACAAGTGCTCTCCCAACTGCAAGATAATCAGCCATATTGTTTTTTTTGATTTTCTGAATATCTTTAGTTTCGTTTATTTGTCCAACTGCAATAATAGGAATATCAACTTTTTCTTTGATTGCTTTTGCAAATTCCCAAGTTTTTCCTTTGGGAACAAACATATGTTGAAAATACCAAGGTGGTGTGGAACAAACTGTTCCTGCAGAAATATGAATGGCAGAAATTCCATTTTCTTTGAGAATTTCTGAAAATTTAATCATCTCTGGAAGTTTTATTCCTTTTTCAATCATTTCATCACCGCTAATACGGGCAATTACTGGAATTTTCACTGCTTCTTTGACAGCTTCTAATGTTTCGAGTGGAAATTTTATTCTATTTTCAAAACTTCCACCATATTCATCAGATCTATCATTTACTTGCGGTGAAAGAAATTGAGCCATTAAATAGCCGTGGCCAAATTGTAACTCTATAATATCAAAATTTGCCTTTTCCGCTCTTAAAGCTGCATCAACAAACAATTTTATGACATCGTTCATTTCGCTATTTTCCAATTTTTTTGGAGTTGCACCGCCCGCTTCACAAGCACGATCGGTGGAAGAAATGAAATAATTTCCCGGAATTTTTGGATTTGCCATTCTGCCCGGATGATTCAAATGAGCTATTGCTTTTGTATTATCAGAATGTAAAAGTTCTGTTAATTTTTTTAGTCCGGCAATTTTATCATCAGTATCTATTCCCAATTGAGTTGGAATCTCTCTTAATCCCTTATCAATATAAAGTGGTTCTGGAGTTACTGCTCCCAAAAACTTGCTTCTTTTTTCATAAAAAGTAAGATGCTTATCATTAATTTCTCCGTTTTTAGTATAACCAAGTTTTATCGGTGCAAAGATAAATTCATTTTTTAGATTTAACATGTTTCCTCCAATTATATTTTTAATTTAATTTTATTTTCATATTCCGGAAAGAAATTATTTATAATTTTCAAATCAAATTTTGATAAAATTGATTCTTTGGATTCTCTTTTAAGTAAAAATTCAAAAGATCTTTTAATTAGATTTTCTTTTGAAATTTTTTCATCAGCAAACTCTCTATAATATTCATCGTCTAAAGTAACTAAATGTTCAGAACTGCTGTTTTCTTCCTTTATTGTTACTATATATTTTTGTTCATTGATTTTTTTTACTTCAATCATTTTGATTCCTTTTCATAATTTATAAGTAAATTTTTTAATACTTCTCTAATTTTACCATTTCTGAAAAAAAGTTTTACACCTTTTTCTTCTAATCTTTTGATTCCTTTTTTACCAATTTTATTTGAAATAATAGTGTTGCAATCGCTGATAATCTCATAAACATCAAGAGTTTTCAAATGTTGCAAAGTTTTTTCAAAAGGATTTTTTCTTTTTTCCAGAAATCTGATCTGTTTGTTTTTAGCTTCATAAATATAAAATTCTTTTGCCATACCTAACATTTTTGGGAAAATATTCCCTCCATCGTTTGTAGGAATAGCGATTCTTATTTCATTTGGTAATTTTAAATTTTTCATTTTTTTGCCTTTAATAGGCGAATATATTTTCCTAAAAATAGTTTCTTTTCAAAATTTTTAAATCCATATTCCGATAAAATTTTCTCCCAATCTCGTTTAGTATATTCAAAAGCATATTTACATTCAATTGCTTTAAAAGGAATTCTGAAATAGAATGGTGTTTTTTCCGTATCAAAATGTCCAAAGTCGAGTATAACAAATTCGCCATCATTTTTTAAATTATTAAAAGCATTTTTGATAATATTTTTTTGAATTTCAAATGGGAATCCATGAAATACAAATGAGATAAATATTTTATCATATTTTTTCTCAAGTTGAAATGGTTGGTCAATTCGTTTATTTATTGCATTTATATTTGGATGATTCTCTGTCTTTTTTTTGAATTGACTTATCATCAAATCGGAAATTTCCAAACCGAGAATTTCACCTTTGTCAGAAAGTTGTTTATCCATTAAAAGTGCATTTCTACCAGTGCCGGCTCCAAAGTCCAAAATATTATCATCTGGATTTAATTTTACTGATTTGATAGCATTTTTAATGAATATACTGTATCCACCAAATGTCATAATATTCATAACTTTGTCATAGAATTTTGCTGTAAATCCTTGTAATTCTACACCTGAGTCCGGATAAAATTTTGTCATAATTTTACCTATTCGCATTTTAAATTTTTTATAAAAATAGAACTTGAAGCAATAATCAATAGCACTAAAATAAAAGTGAAATAATAACCTAAAATGGTTATTAAAATACCGGTGATGAGCGGGAAAATAGTTGGTAAAATACTTCCTGCCCCGGAAATTCCAGTGTAAGTTGCTCTGTTTTCATTATTGGATATTTCAACCAATATTCCATTTTTGGCAATTTTAAAAGAGGATAGAAGAACACCTGCCAGAATAAATATTAATTGATACATAAAATAATTACTGCTAAAAATTAAACTAAAAATTGGAATAGAAATACCAATGGCAAAACTAAAATACAACAGTTTTTTATAATCTATTTTTCGAGATATTTTATATAAAATTAAACTTGTTACCAGCATTCCTATTATCTTAAAGAGGAGTATATTCCCAATTAGACCATAATTTAATTCAAAATTTTTCTTAGCAAATAACACCATAAATGGGATAAAACTTAAACCAAGTCCTAATAAATTTATTATAAATAAGTAATTTTTCAGATTACTATTTTCTGAAATTTCTCTTGGAATTATTTTAATATATTCCCAAAATTTTCTTTTATTTTTTATTTTTATTACAATTTCATTGATTTTCCAAAATCCTATGCTGGCAATTAATAAAAGTATTCCGGCACATAGAAGTGATATTCCATAATTTACAGGATATGAAAATCTTTTTAATAATGCTCTAACAATAATAGCCGATGCGAAAATTCCAATACTGCTAATTGTTTGCTTCAATGAGAAAAAATGTTTTCGCTTTTTATCAATTATAGATTTACCGACTATATCAATATAAGAAATATTCGCAAATGAGCCACTGAAAGAAAAAATAGAAATAAGAATAAAAATGAATAAAATGATTGCATTGTTACTAAAGAATTCAGATTGAAGCAGTATAAATGCTAAAAATAGAAGGGCAATAACTCGTAAATTAATTCCTAAAATAAGCGGAGCTTTTTTATTTGTTTTATTTGACAAATATCCTGCAAAAACAATTTGCATTAAACTAGATCCACCGACCATTATGGTAGTAAGAATTCCTAATAAAATTGCATTTCCCCCGGCTTTTATTAGCATGGAAGGAATTATCGTATGAATATCCATAAAGTTTGTAGCAAGTGATAAAAAAATCCCATGCCAAATAAAGGCGTAATAATTGTTTTTTGAATTTTCTTTTGTTAGGATCGAGTCCATTTTTATTAGTTTCCAATAATTTAATTAACTATTTACTACATTCCTTCCCAGGCACTTTTTTCCATAGCAAGAAATTTTTGTATTTCTTCCTGAGTCATTACAACTTTTTCAATATCAGTTTCATAATTCAGTTCACTTAGTGGTTGGCTAATACTTTGTATCAGCATATCAATTATTGGAATATTTAAAGCTGGTAAAGCCATAATAATTTTTACGACATTTCCATTTATTTTATATGATTTGATAATCCCGAGATCATATAGTGTGTGGTTTATTGCAGGATGTTTAACTTTTTTAATAATTTCTTTTGCTTTTTTTTTCGTTATTTATTTTATTTTCCTTTTTTTTATAATGCGAGTGATCCCATTGGGTCCCAAGGTTTCAAAACTATTGGTTCCGTTTCCCAAGCTTTTTTCAATTCGTCAGAAAGATATTTTTTGTTAATTACAACTTGATATGTATATTCTTCAAACCATCTATCGCTCATAACGAAATAACCTTTTTTGCCATTTTTTTCACCCCAACTGTTTTCAACTTTCCATCTGTTTGGAATATCATTTATTAAATTTACACCAGTGAAAACCATTGCGTGAGTCATCAAACTTTCGCCATAATCAAGTCGTCCCGCTTTATCCAAATCAAATTTGGAATTCAAAGCATCTTCATACGAATATATATTTTCATCAAGAATTCCTTTTTCTCTTTGCATTTTTTTACCAACATCGCTACCAAACCAAACAGGTGTTCCATCTTTTAATTGGCTGAGTGCAAGCTTTTTGAATTCTTTCATATCAACATTGAGATATTTAACTTTGTTTCCGCCTTCAACATTCCCAAGATATTGCACTGTAAATGTTTTATTAAACGGTTTATCTTTTGTTGGTGCGTTAATGATACTTACAAAATCTTTCAGATCAATATCTACATATTTAGTATAAAATTCTTTTGGTGTAATATCAGAATCGCGATGGAATTTTTTGTCTTTATCTTTATATTCAAATGTAAATTCCTTTGGGGGAATTCCAAGAAACATAGTTAGCAAGCGATAAAATTCTGTTACCATCTCTTTTTTATCATCTTTTAATTGCTCAATTGTTCTTCCGTTTTTAAAATCTTTTCTTAATTTTGAAGCATATTCACGAAGTTTCAGAGTAAGAATATGATTCATTCTTGCGGAATTACTACTTGCGTAAGTTTCCGGCATTGTCTCTTTTGGAACAACTCCATATTTTTCTACAATGCTTGTGAACATATCCCATTGTCCACCGTCATTAAGTGGAGCATTTAAAAGCCACATTATAATTCTCGAATCGGTTTTTTCCTCAATCGTTTCAAGAATATTTTCCAAAAAGTAATTTGCTTTTTCAATTTTATCAAAGAACATTTGATATGTTTGTGAGAGTTCAAAATTTTTCAAATTCAAATCTTCCATTATTTTAAATCTCATAGTATTTAATCCTGCAAAAAGCCAACATCTCCCACTTTTATTTTGGGATGTTATTTTACCGGTTTTTAATTCCAAAGAAAAAGAGTGCTGCATATCTGTTTTTGAGTTGTGATCCAAAGCCGTTTCATCTAATCCAACATTCAAAATGCTATTTCTAATAACTTTATCACTTTTATTCTTTGAAGCTTTTAATTCCATTTCCTTGTAAATATTTTCGTTGATTTTTGTTCGTTTTGACATTTTATCTCCTTTTTTTATTTATAACTTTTTTCACCGGCTTTAATTTCTACTTTTAAAATGTTTTCGAACGGGATCAATGGGCAGACATAATTTGGACTATACGCACACCAAGGGTTAGTTGCCAAATTGAAATCCAGAATCCATTTATTCCCAATTTTATCTCTTTCTTCATAAAGATCCAAATATCTGCCTGCGCCGTAGGTTTCTTTTCCGCTGGTTGCATCTTTGAATGGAATAAATAGTCGAGTTTCTGGTGCTTCGGATTTGTATGCAAATAATACACATTTTTGATCATTTATTGTAAAAGTAAATTTTCCCCACTTAAGAAAATCTCTCAAATTTCCGCCGGTATCTTCAATTTTAACTTTTTCTTTTTGCCCAAATTCCTCTAACTCCAATTTAAATCGATAATCAATATTAGGTTCAAAATAGTTTAATTTTGTGAAATTTGCTCTCTCTTTTTGTGGAATCGGTGATTGATCGTGTTCTTTGAAAAATTCATCTTTTCCAATTCTGTTTTTTATAATTTCTGTTTTGTAATTTTTCATATTCATATTTCCTCCATGAAAATTTATTATATTAATTTAGATTTTTTTGCTTTAATAACAACGAAACTACCTTTTCCGTATCCTTCTATAGTTTCTTGGATAGTTTTAACTTCATCTAATTTCCCAAAAATTGTTTGATAAGTTTCTACAATTTCAAATCCTGTTTTTTGTAATATTTTATAAACTTCTTTAGTTCCAAAAAAAATTGCATCGCGATAGAATAAACTCTCATTCTTATGTTTTAAATAGTTTTTCCCAAGTGGACTGTTTTTATCTACAAATCCAATTATAAGATTTCCATTATTTTTAAGAACACGATTTGCTTCTTGAAAGGATTTATAAATGTCATCTACAAAACAGATAGTTGTAACCATTAATGCAAAATCCTTGCTTTTATCGGGATATGGTAAATTTTCAGCAACTGCGTTAATAACTTTAAGATCTCTTTGTTTAGCTTTTTCTCTCATTTTTGAAGAAGGTTCAATTCCTTCCTTTATACTAAATGGTTGGGCAAACAAACCACTTCCAATTCCGATTTCAAAGCCATTTTTATTTTTTGGAATGACTTTTTCTACAGCTTTTAATTCGGATTGATACACAAATTTATTGGATACAAACCAATCTTCATATTCCTGTAAATTTTCATCAAATGGTTTTGTTTTTGCCAAAAATTCTCCTTAATTACAGATTATTTATTTATCACTTTTCATAAAATTAATAGTACATCCATTTTCTAAATGCTCGTCATGACTTAATTCGCCACAGATTTTTTTACTATATTTAAAATCAATATTTTCAATTTCATTAATAAGTTCTTGTAAAGTTACATTCTGTAATTCCATTAAAGGGAAATTGCCAATAATATGTTTTGGGTGAATAGAGAGAGTCGCATCTTTTTTTAAAATTCTAAATATTTCTTTATATAGAATTTTTCTTTGTTTAGAATTCAAATAATGCAAGACATCATAAAGCATAGCAAAGTCAATTGAGTTATCAGCAAAATCAAGTTTAAGTTTACCGTTTGTATTGATTATTTCAATATTATCAAATTCTAAAAATTTGGATTTTTTCTTTAATTCATTAAGAGCGGATTTATTTTCATCAATAGCAAAAACAATTCCATTTCTCCCAACAACATTTGAAGCCGGAATAGTATAATTTCCATCATTAGCACCAAAATCAAGAACTTTGAATCCTTTTTTTATTCCAACTTTTTTTAAAAAATTAACTCCTTTTTTATTTTCCCAATTTGATAATTTTTTCATATTTCCTTTAATAAATTTTTTATTAAATTCTGTTAAATATTAATATTTTATTGTTTTATTTTATAAAATGTTCCTCTCGTTTGGCGATTAATTTCAATTTTTTCATCTGCTTCTAATACATCAAGATACTTATTTATTTCATTTCTGTGAATTCCAAGAATTTCTGTAAGATCTTGAAGAGTGCAAGGTCTTCTATGAATTGTTTCTAAAATTGCTGATTCGGTATCTTCTCGATAAGATTTTATTTCTTTTCTTTTTGGTGCAGATGCAATTATTTCAACATTATCAAGATTCCAAAAATCAGCGATTTTTTGTAAATTATTTTTAGTAGCAGGATAAAGGTTTTTTAATATTCCGGGCCTATCAAGAGTGTTTAATTGTATTCTATCAGGTTTAATTTTTACAAATGCATCTTTTAGTGATTTTAAATTTTCTTTATCATCATTGTATTCCGGGAGGATTAACACTTCAAGCCATATTTTCCCACTATATTCTTTTCTAAAATTAATCAATCCTTGAATATATTTGTCAATAGATAATGAATGAAATGGTCTGTTGATTTTTTTGAAAGACGATTCCGTTGCCGCATCAAGTGAAGGTAAAACAAGATCGGCTTTTAACAATTCTGTTCTTACTTTTTTTTGATTAAATAAAGTTCCATTTGTTAAAACAGCAATTGGAATATTAGTGTATTTTGATTTTAAAAATTTGATAATGTCACCAATTCTTGAATTTAAAGTTGGTTCGCCTGAACCGGAAAAAGTTATAAAATCAGGTGCAGGATTATTATCTAAATAGTGGCTTAATTCTCTAATTACATCGCTATATGGAACATATTCTCTTCTTTCAATTGTTAAATTTGTAGTTTCACCACATTCGCAGTAAACACAATTTAACGAACATACTTTTGCCGGAATTAAATCTA
The DNA here is from genome assembly GCA_034723415.1 of Fidelibacterota bacterium. Taxonomy (GTDB): domain Bacteria; phylum Fidelibacterota; class Fidelibacteria; order Fidelibacterales; family Fidelibacteraceae; genus TCS52. The sequence continues at coordinate 21,169 of JAYEOX010000115.1, forward strand.
TCCCCAAAGATATGCCTAATCGACGAGATGGTACCGGTCCAAAAAGATATTTATACATTTTATTTCCTTCAATACAATATTATTTTTTATTAATTTTTTTCGTGTTATTTTTTCGTGTTTTTAGTGGCTAACATTTATACTTTTTAATACAATGTCATTTTCTTCAACACCAATATGATTAGCGATAACGGGGCATTTAGCTTTTAGTAGAAAGAAAATAGACCTTTTTACATCCGAGAGTCCTTCATAATTCCCCTGTCCTTTACTTATCACCATACTTGCATCATTAAATTTTTTAATAAAGTTTTCATTACATAGATTTAAAATAGTTCCCGGAGCAGTAGTTCCGGAAGAGATGATTTTAGCTATTTTGTCAATGCCAATATATTTTGCTTCATCAATTGTTATATCATTTATTATTGGAATATCTCTAACAACATAAGTAACAGAGTGGGGGAGCTCTTCGATAAGAATTTTGTCAAAAACCGTCTCACCTGCATTGTCCCCAATATATAGAATTTCATCGTGTAGATCTAAATGTTGTTTAAATTGTTCATAATCAAAAATAGCAAAATCCTGTTTTAGTATTTTTTCTACATCTTTCACAATATCAAATTCTTTATCCATTCCGAGATCAATCACATTTCCTGCAATTGCAAGACGAACTGCAGTTAGAAGTCTATCGTCAGAATTTTTTACAATTTCTTTCAATTTCGGATATAATGCTAATCCTTCTTTAATATTTTGTTCTTTTATTTTTTTATAAGGATCATTATTCCCTGTTATTTCTGCTATTTTTTTATAAATGATTTCACCAGTTTCCGGTGGTGTATTTTCCATAGGAATATCTTTTAGCATCATTCCAACTTCATCGAGAAGCTTTTTGATCTTTGTCTCATCATTTGTTGATATTCTTGCCGCTCTGAGAGTTTGTTGCATAAAACAAGGGAAGCAATCAAGATAAGTTTTCATCTATTTCTCCATTTGGTAATAAGTTATCGGGGTGATAAATCCCATTTTCTTCTTTTTGAAATCTGACACATTTTTCCCAATCGCCGTGACAGTATTTTTCTGACCATTTTTTATCTAATTTGCCGGCTTCGGTAAAATATCTTATTGGACAGCAACAGTACCATTTACACTCTTTTTGATTCATAAATTAATAACTTTATTTAAAATATTTATCCATTCTATCAAATGCTTTGTTGATCATTTCTTTGGAAACGCAGAAAGATAGTCTTATATGACCTTCACCTGTTGGACCGAAAGCAATCCCAGGAGTTGTGGAAACCTGTATATCTTCGAGCAGTTTTTTACTGAATGCTATGGAATCTTTCCCGGCACTTCCTAAAATTTTTGGAAACATTAAATATGAACCGCCTGGTTTAGAATATTGAAAGACAGAATCTAAATTATCCAATCGTTCACACATTAAATTTCTTGTTTCTAAATAATGTTGTTTAAATTCTTTTATGCATTCTTGACTACCTTTTAAAGCACCGATTGCCGCATATTGAGAAACGACAGGAGCACAAATAGAAAAGGGAATATGTGCTTTTTTTATTTGGGTAATATTTTCTTCACTTGCATATAGATAGCCGATACGCCATCCTGTCATTGCATAACTTTTAGTAAATGTGTATGTTGTAATAATATTATCTTTTATTTCCGGTATTGAAGCTATGCTAAAATGTTTTTTATTGTCAAATGTAAAATATTCATAAGCTTCATCAGTAATAATTGTAAGATTGTTTTCTAAAGCAAGATCTGCTAATTTTCTTAAATTACTTTCTGAAAAAACTGTACCTGTTGGATTATTTGGTGTGCAATACATTATTGCTTTTGTTTTGTCAGTTATTGCATTTTTTATTGCTTCAATATCTAATGCAAAATCTTTTTCTTCAATTAAGGGAACTAATACAGGTTTACCGGAAGCTAATTCTACTTGACGAATATGAGTTGAATAAGTTGGCGTTGGTAATATTACTTCATCACCAGGATCAATTGATGACATGACAGCTGCTGCTAATCCTTCAATTGCTCCAACAGTTACAAGTAATTGTGAAGTATCTGCTTCAATATTATTATCTTTTTGTAATTTTTTCACAATTTCTTTTCTTAATTCGGGTAATCCATCACTTTGAGAATAACCACCTACTAATCCATTTTCAATTGCAGAAATAGCAGCTTTATTAATGTGCTCGGGAGTTCCTGAAGTTGGTTTTGCCCAAGATAAAAAGGCTACATCATCATATTGTTTTGATAATCGAGTCATTTCATGGATTGCAGATTTTCTAATATTACTTACACGATTTGATATTTTCATTTTATTACCTCCATAATAATTATTAAAATTCAATAACTTTTCCAACTCCACCTTCAATATATTTTGTTGGATATAAAGATTTGATTTTTTCTTTATATTTTGTGCAGTGGGTAGGGCAGACATATTTGACATCTTGTAAAATTTCAAAATCTTTAAAGCCATGTAATCCGCCAACGATTGCAAATATATTTCCAAACTTTGATACAGAATTCATAATTTTTTCTACACCGGGATGTCCACAACCAATTATTAAAACTAAACCTTTTTCGGTTTTAATTGCTAATGATTGCTCTCTTTTATCTAATTCTCCTGATAAAAAAATATTCTTATAAATTTTTGTCGGTTCATCGTAATATTTCACTTCATTTGGATAACGAATTCCACGAAATGAAATTGGAATATGCACAGTTGCTGTTTTGTTCAAAAGTAAAAATGTAGAAAGTCCTCCGATGTGATCAAAATCCGGATGAGAAATAACAATATCATCGATAGATGTTGGATCAATATCTAAATTCGTAATGTTTTCTAAAAGAATTTTTCCACTCCCACCGGTATCAAACAATATTTTTTTATTATTGGTTTCGATAACACAAGAAAATCCCCAATCAGCTTTTAAATTATTACTTATTGAAGTGTTGTCATAAACTATTGTGATTTTCATAAATACTCCCTTTAAAAATTAATTGTATAATTAAAAAGATAGATGCCTTCTTTTATCACCTTTTTCCCATTCATTAAAAATATTTTCAATATTATTACAAATATTGTCTATACTTTTTTTGATGTTTTCTTCTTTTACAACAATACAAACAAATTTTTTCTTGATTCGTTTTATGTTTGGACCAAAAATTTTTGAAACAACTACATTAACATTTTCTTTACTGAGTAAATTTGTAATTCCTTTTGCTTTTTTTGGATCAGCATGCATTTTTTCTTCTTCAGTTGTATTGTCAATTATTTTTATAAAATTAGCATTATTATTATCTATTTCATAAATATAGTAATGTTCTGCATCTCCAAAATGGCGACCCATAAAGGATTTACCGTCATCTGTGGCAAAAGCTACTTTTATTTTTTCCATTTAATTCTCCAAATAAATATTAGAATTTTTTCAATTTGTCCTTTTTATAGGCATCATAAGCTTCTTTTAAAGTCATATTACCCGCACCAACAAAAATATTCAAGTTGCCACTTTCTAAAACGGTTTTAGCATTTCCGCCCGGTCCGTTTCCTGTAATTAATACATCTGCATTTGCTTCAAAAATCTTTTGAGCTGTTTTTGGTCCAACTCCATGAGCTTCGGAAGCAACTGCTGTATTATCTAAAATGTCAATCTTATCACTATCTTCGTTATATATAAATATATATTCCGTTCTTCCAAATCTTGGATCTATTTTAGAATCCCATTCTTTACCTTTTGCTGTTAATACAATCTTCATTTTTCTTCTCCATTTAATTAATGTTATATTTATAAATTCTGTAAAATTATGTTTAATAAATTTTTATTATTTTGTTAATTTCTTTATTTTTTTCCAGCTATCTTCTAATATCTTTTTTATTTCCCCATTATCATATTCAACAATCGTTTTTCCATAAGTCATTGCTTTTGTAAAATTTTCATCATAAGGGATTTCAGAAATAAATTCAATTTTTTCTTCTTTAATAAAATTGTGTATCTCTTTTAGTTTGTTTTTATTTACATCTGCTTTATTAATTATACATCCGGCTTTTATACCGAATTTTTTTATTACTTGATATACTCGTTTTAAATCGTGAATTCCTGAAACCGATGGTTCTGTTACCAATACAACAAAATTTGCTCCGGAAAGTGAAGAGACAACAGGACAACCAATTCCGGGTGAGCCGTCAACTATTACAAATTCTTTTTTACTATTTTCTGCTAAAGCTTTTGTTTCATTTTTTACTTTAGCTACTAATTTTCCTGAATTGTCTGCACCAATTTTAAGTGATGCATGAACCATTTTTGTATCTGTCCGAATATTTGAAACGAACAATTTTCCAACATTTTCTTCACTCATATCAATTGCATCTGTCGGACAAACTAATGGACAATATCCACAACCTTCACAACTTAATGGTTCTACAATAAATTTTCCATCAATTATAGGAATAGCATCAAATCTACACACATCGGCACATTTACCACATTTAATGCATTTTTCTTGATCTATTTTTGCAAGCAATCCGCTGTAAAAATCTTCAGAACTTTCAAAATCCGGATTTAATAAAAGATGCATGTCTGCAGCATCTACATCGCAATCGGCAACAACCACATTTTTACCGCCAAGGTATGCAAATGAAGCCGTAATTGATGTTTTCCCAGTTCCGCCTTTTCCGGAGACAATAACTATTTCTTTCATTTTATTTTCTCCGTTTGATATTTTAAAATATAATCTCTCACTTTCTCAAGTTGTTTTTTCACTTCTGGAATTTCTTTATAAAGTAGTTTCCCATCAGAATACAAATCTGCAATTTTTCTATCGTTAAGTATTTTTGCGATTATTGGAATATTATTATCTTTGCAATATGAAAGAACTTTGTCATCTCCTATTCCATATCTGTTAATCACAATTCCAAAATCTTTGTTGAGTTCTTTCATCGTTTCTACTGCTAATTTTAAATCATGTAATCCAAAAGGAGTTGGTTCTGTAACTAATAAAATCAAATCAGCATCTTTAGTAGATTCAATTACAGGACAAGAAGTTCCGGGTGGGGAATCGTAAATTTTGATAATATCATTCTTTGTAAATTTTTTATCAATGTATTCTAATGTTTGCTTGATCAATGGAACTGCCTGTTCTTCACCAATAATTAGTTTACTTTCAATAAAATCAAGATTCCTCAATTTAAAATGCTTCAACTCTCCCATTTTTTTTGGTTTCATCGGTAAAGAGTTTGTCGGACATAATTCTGAGCATGCATAACAACCATGACAAAGTTCCGGAAAAACCATTATACTTTCACCAAGTTTTATTACGGCATTAAAATTACACACTTTTTGGCAATTTGCACATAGTTGGCAATTGTTATTAATCCATTCGGGAATCATTTTAAATTTATCTTCTTGGTGAATCAGCTTACCTTTAATAAATAAACCGGAATTTGGTTCTTCTACATCTAAATCTGTTAAAATAATTGGAGTAGTCTCAGATAAAAAATGTGCCAAATTAGTTGATAAAGTTGTTTTGCCTGTTCCACCTTTTCCACTTGCTATTGCAATTTTCATTTTACCTTCTTTTTAATGATCGCATAGATTATCTTTTGATTCTAATTCGTCAGATATATAAGCTTCTACTAATCCTTTAAGATTATCAGATTGTAATCCGATAATTACTTCAATATTATTTTGTTGGAATAATTGTTGTGCTTTTGTTCCCATTCCACCTGCAATAATTGTATCACAACCCAGTTCTCTTAGAAAAACCGGATGTGAACCCGGAGTATGTGTCGGAGGATCTACAAAATATTCTTTAATAACTTTATTATTTTTAACTTTATAAATTGCGAATTTTTCACAATGTCCGAAATGTCTACTTAAAATTCCATTTGTAGTTGGAATCGCTATTTTTTTATTCATTTACTCTCTTTTTTTTAAAATTTTTTCACAAAAAAATAATTTTTATCCGATTGAATTTAGATAAATTTAATATGCAACAGTTTTTAGAATAAATTTTATTATTCAACCATTCGTATTTCTGAAGTCAACTTCATTGCTTGTCTATATGTTTTAGTAACACCGCAATATCTCTCTTCCGAAAGTTTAACAGCTTTTTTTATTTTATCCATTGGTAAATTTTTACCTTTGAATTCAAAAATTGTATGCATTTTGTGATAGTGTTTTGGATGTTCTTCTGTTAATTCACCTTCAACTTTAACATGAAAATCTTCAACATCGACTCTCATTTTCTTTAAGATAGAGATCACATCCATTCCGGTGCATCCACCTAAAGCAATTAACATAAATGGTTTCGGAGGTGGACCTTTGTCCTCACCTCCGACATTTTTTTCTGCATCTAAAATAATTTCATGGCCATTCAAAGATGTTTTAAATGACATCTTTTTATTCCAAGCAATATCAATTGATGATTTACTCATATGACTTAATAGTTATTCGTGAGAAATTGCATCTGTTGGACATGATTCTTCTGCTGCTAGAGCATCTTCTTCCATATCAGCTGGGACTGGATCTAAAATCACATGTGCTTTTGCATCATCTTGCATTTCAAATACTGTATCACATTCACTTTCACATACTCCACATCCAATGCATAAATTTTCATCAACCTTAAATTTCATTTTTTCTCCTTTTTTTTCTTTTACTTGTTTAATAATTCTTCTCTTACCAATCTATTTCCACATTTTGGGCATTTTAATTCTGTACATTTCTTTCCGCGTTGATGAGCAACTTTTTCTCCGCATTTGGGACATACACACACACCACCGGGTCCAAAAGCTCCACCTTTATTTCGTCCCATGCCTTTTTCTTGTTCTCGGCCTCTTCCTTGTCCTGTTCCTCTATTTTTTCCCATTCCATCACCTCTTTTAAAGTTAGTCATTTTTATCTCCTTTTACAACATTTTTATATTCAGTATCAATAATTTCTTTTTCGTCAATTTGATTATGTTTAATTTCGGGTTTATCTTTAAGTTTTTTATTAGAGGGAAACTGTTTAAATATTTTTTTTATTTTACTATTTCCACTTGTGAGATCTTTAATAACTGTTCCTGTAATAGCAGTAAAAATTGTTCCAATTATAGAATTTCTACCTCTATGGCTTTTATCTCTTGCATTCCGATATTTAAAACCGCCTTGATGTTTTCCGTCATTCATTATTTATCTCCTTTTTTTAGAAAAAAATGATAGGCGACAATAATGCCGCCTATCTTTGATGATTTAATCATCTTTTTTCTTCAATTCTGACAGGCGTTCTTCTGTAACTGTAACTTGTTCCTTAAGTGCTTTAATTTCTGATTCGAGGAATTTCTCTTCGTCTTTTTTAGAATATTGTGGAACGCCATAATTTGGATTTTGCATAAATCCTGCATTTTCATATCCACGACCATAATTACCAAAGCCTCTTCCGAAACCTCTTCCGTATCCACGGCCATTACCATGACCGTATCCTCGTCCAAAGCCAAATCCACCACCTCCTCGTGGTGCACCCTTTGTAAATCCAGGGCTATCGTAACCATTGCAGTATCCTAATCCTCTGCCTGTCATTGGTCCCATTTCGTCAGGACCTTGTCTGTTACCTCTTGCCATAATTTACCTCCTTTATTTTTATTAATAATTTCATTGTTAAATTTATTTCTTTAATCTCAACCTTAATCTCAACCTTAACCTTAATCTCTTCTTCTTCCTCTTCCTCTACCTCTTTTTTGACAATATTCACCATGCCCAAATCTTTCAGCCAGATCAATCAGATTTTTCGAACCGCAGGAAGGACATGTTGTAATTTTATCTCCAAAATTTGAATTAAACATATATCCGCATGAATAACATTTAATAATATTCTCACGAAAATGAATGTTACCACCATTTATTTTTAAACTTTTTCCTTCAATAATAAATTCTGCTATTTTTTTATGAGCATTTTTTATTAATCTTGTAAATGTCGAGCGAGATATTTCCATTTTTTTTGCAGCTTCTAAATGATCATCACCAAAATAATCATATAGACGAATTGCTTCATATTCATCAATTGTTAATGATATTTTATTTAAAATATTGCTTCTGACTCCAACAGGTTTAAAATCTGTAAAAACAGGTGGTCTGAAAATAATTCTATCTTTTTGATGTCGTGACATTTTACTCCTTCCTTTCAATTATCTTATAATATAATGAACATAAGTGCAAAATGCAAATGTTTTTTTATTTTTTTCTACTAATTATTTAAATATTTAAAATAAATTTAAATGAAATATATTGTACTATAATTAAATGATTTAACAGGATAAATTTATTCAATAAAAAAAGAGTTTTTCAAATATTTTTCATCATCAGCATAAACAAAAATGCAACTTCCATCTTTTATTGTATCAATTATTTCATCTTTAATATTCATTGGTAATGCCGGACAGCCCCAACTTGTACCGAGGCGATTATTTTCTGCAATAAATTTTTCACTTACATAATCTGCACCGTGAATTACAATATCCCGTTTTCGTGCTTTGTGATTAATGCCTTTTTCAATTCCATCAATGCGAATAGAATATCCGTGGTTGCCGAAATATGTTTCCCCTGTAACAAAAAATCCCAAGCTACTTTGTCTTGATTCACGAATATTTGAGAAGTCAACTGCAATATTTTCGCCTGAATTTTCTCCGTGAGCTACAAAAGTATTAAATAACAATTTTCGTTTATTTATATCTATGATATACAATCTCTTTTTTGTTGAAATTTGTGAAAAATCAATAATTGTGATTATATTTGGATTTTGTAATTCAATAAATTTTTGTCCGATCATTGCTTTTCGAAAAATATTATATTTTAAATTATAAGAATTTAATTTGCAGTCATCATATAACTTTTTAATTGCTTGATTAAATTTTTCTGATACTTTTGGAATATTTTCTTTTCTATATTTTATTGTAGAGCAACTATTTATCAAAATTGCAATTACTGTTAATAGTCCAAAGAATAGTAAATTTGATTTTTTAAATACTTCTTTTTTCATTGTTAAAAACTCCTTATTATTTTATATTTAAATATAAAAAATATATTGTAATTATGTAATTTAAAAATTGGAAAAATTAATGAAAGAAATAGAAATAAAATTTAAACCAATCGGAATAATTCATTCATCATTTAAAACAGTAAAAGGAACTCCAATACAGTCAAATGCAAGTAAAAAGGCAAAGGGAACTATAGAAATATTTCCAGAATTTACAGATGGATTAAAAGATTTAGAAGGATTTTCTCATATTCAATTATTATTCCATTTTCATTTATCTAAAAAATTTAAATTAAAAGTTAAGCCATATATGGATGATCAATTTCATGGTGTTTTTGCTACGCGTGCTCCATCTCGACCAAATTTAATCGGATTATCCATTGTTGAATTGATAAAAATAGATGGAAATATTCTTCATATAAAAAATTTGGATATGATAGAAGGAACGCCATTACTTGATATTAAACCTTATGTGTCAAAATTTGATGATGTCGAAGTGAAAAAAATCGGATGGCTAAAAAATAGAATACATAAATTGGATAAAACAAAAGATGATGGAAGATTTAATTGAATTGTTAATAGTCAATTGTGAATTTATAATTAGAGAAAATGAAAATGTGTGACAATAAGAAAATAAAAAGATGTGATTGGGTTGGAAATAATCCGTTATATATTAAATATCATGATAGCGAATGGGGAGTTCCTGTTTTTGATGATGATAAGTTATTTGAGTTTTTGGTATTGGAAACATTTCAAGCAGGGTTGAGTTGGTTGACTATTTTGAAAAAGAGAGAAAATTTTATAGAAGCATTTGAGAATTATGATTATAAAAAGATAGCTAAATATAATAATGAAAAGTATGAAGAATTGTTACGAAATAAGGGAATTATTCGTAATAAATTAAAGATCAAAGCGACAATTTTCAATGCGAAAGAATTTATAAAAATCCAAGATGAATTTGGTTCATTCAGTAAATATATTTGGGGATTTATTGATAATAAACCAATTGTAAATGAATTCAAGACGATAGATGAAATTCCCACAAAGACAGAACTTTCAGAAAAAATTAGTAAAGATCTAAAGAAACGCGGATTTAAATTCGTTGGTCCAACTATAATTTACGCTCATATGCAGGCAACCGGAATGGTGAATGATCATACTATTGATTGTTTCAGATATGATGAGATAAATGATTTGATTGAATAAAATACTTCCGAAGTTTTAAGGAAATAAATGAGAATAAAATATAATTATCGAGAATAAATAAATTGTAAACTTCGGAAGTTTATAGTACTTTTTTTGTTTTATTTGAAAGTAAAATTTACTATATTTATAGAAGTAAAATTTAAAAGTGGGAGTTGTAATATTGAAATTATCAACCTTTAAAAGTGGAATTCATCCGAAGAGTTATAAAGAATTCACTGATAAGAAAAAAATTGAAAAAATGCCGTTGCCGGATGAGATATTTGTTCCATTAAACTTGCATATTGGGAAACCGGCAAAACCGGTTGTGCAGAAAAAAGATGAGGTGAAAACCGGCCAAATTATTGCTGAAGCTGATGGATTTATTTCAAGTGCAATTCATTCACCGGTAACCGGAGTTGTTAAAAAAATCGATGAATTTGATCATCCGGTTGGTATTCGTTCCACAATGATTCACATAAAAAGAACTGGCGAAGATGAGTGGGATTTAATTGATATTCCAAAAGATTGGAAAAATGTTGAAAGTGGTGAACTGCTTGAAATAGTTAAGAAAGCCGGAATCGTTGGACTTGGTGGAGCAACATTTCCGACTCATGTCAAATTATCACCACCGGAAGAAAAATCGATTGATTCTTTTATTTTGAATGGAGCTGAGTGCGAACCATTTCTTAATGCCGATAATAGAATGATGCTTGAAAATACGGATAAGGTTCTGAAAGGCATGGAGATTACGATGAAAATTCTCAATGTAAAGAATGGATATATTGGAATTGAAAATAACAAACTCGATGCGATTGCAGAGATGAAAAAACGAGTTATGGAATTAAATTATGATTATAAGGTTATTCCACTGAAATTAAAATATCCTCAAGGTGCTGAAAAGATGTTGATTGATGCAATTCTAAAAAGAAAAGTGCCTGTTGGTGGACTTCCAATGGATGTTGGAGTTGTTGTCAATAATATAGGAACTATGATTGCGATTTTCGAAGCGGTGACGGAAGGAAAACCGCTGGTAGAACGAATTGTCACTGTATCAGGAAATGGAGTGAATGACCCGAAAAATATACTTGCAAGGATTGGAACGCCACTTGAGAAATTGATAGATTTTGCCGGTGGCTTGAAAGATGAAACCAATCTCGTTTATATGGGTGGTCCAATGATGGGAATTCCTCAGCACACGACTTCGGTGCCAATGATAAAAGCAACAAGCGGTGTAATTTGTTCCGTTGTTCCTATTGAAAAAGAAAAGGAATATCCTTGTATTCGGTGTGGAACTTGTATCAGAGTTTGTCCAATGAATTTAATGCCTACAAAATTATCTCGTTTAGCGGAATTAGGTAGATATGATGAGTTAGGAAAATACGAAATACAAAGTTGTATCGAATGCGGTGCTTGTGCTTACTCCTGTCCTTCAAACATTCCATTGGTTCAATGGATAAGAGTTGGTAAGTTAAAATCCAATCAATTAGATAATTAAAAAAATAATAAACGGAAAAAATTATGGAAGAAAAATCAAAAACAGCAAGTAAAAAATCAAAGAAAAAAGATCCGCGTGCAAAGTTAAAAAAGCCGGACAGAGAATCAATGTTATTAAGATCATCACCACATTTAAAAAGTGATTACAGTGTTAAAAAAATAATGAGAGGTGTACTATTTGCACTGTTACCAACTACAATACTTGGAGTTGTTTTTTTTGGTTGGCATGCTTTATTAATGATTGGTGTTGGAATCGTTAGTTGTGTGTTGACCGAATTAATATTCAATTTAGTAAGTGGAAAGAAGTTTAAATTGACGGATGGCACTTCGGTTTTGACAGGATTATTATTGGTTTTGACATTGCCGCCTTCTTTTCCAATTCCCGGTGTAATTTTGGGAAGCGTAGTTGCGATTTTTATTGGTAAAATGATATTCGGTGGTTTGGGTTATAACATTTTTAATCCGGCATTACTGGGAAGAGCTTTTTTGCAAGCAAGTTATCCTGTAAAGATGACTACATGGACTTTACCAAAATTTGTTGGAACAGATGCGGTTACAGGGGCAACTCCTTTAGGATTATTTAAATTTGAACATATTATGACGAATATTAAGCCATTAATTTTAGGAAATGTTGGTGGGACGATTGGCGAAACATCTGCGATAGCTATCATACTTGGCGGGATTTTTATTCTAATTAAAAAGTATGCCGACTGGAGAATTCCTTTAAGTTATATTGGAACCGTTTTTATACTTGGTGGAATTTTTTGGTTGATTGATCCTGCTCAATATCCAAATCCTGTTTTTCATATTTTTGCTGGTGGATTAATGTTGGGAGCATTTTTTATGGCAACTGATATGGTAACTTCTCCTGTTACACCAAAAGGCAGTTGGATATTTGGAATTGGAGCTGGTGTGGTTTTGATTACGATACGGCTTTTCGGAGGATTACCGGAAGGAGTGATGTATTCAATAATTTTTATGAATGGATTAGTTCCTCTTATTAATAGATATACACGACCAAAAGTATTTGGAGAGGTAAAAAAATGAACAAATCGCTGAAAATGATTTTGGTTTTAACTATTATTACAATTATTTCCGGATCTATATTATCTTATTGGGATAGTTTTACGAAGCCAATAATTAATGAATATAAAAGTAATAAATTAGATAAATTAATATTAGAAATTTTACCGGAACATAATTCTATTGAAGAATTGAAACTTGGTGAATATAATTTATATATTGGTAAACTTGATGAAAAAATAGTTGGAATTGCATTTAAAGTTGAAGGTAGTGGATATCAAGATATTATTTCAATGATTGTTGGTGTAACGCCGGACTTTTCTAAGATCACTGCTTTGAAAATATTAAGTCAAAAAGAGACGCCGGGTTTAGGAACTAAAATCGTTGAAGATCCGTCAAATAAAAATCCATCTTGGTTTACAGAACAATTTAAAGATGTAAAAGTGGAACCGGAAATTATATATGTAAAAAATGCTAAGCCATCAAAAGACAATGAAATTCAAGCAATAACGGGAGCAACAATTTCATCAAAATCAGTTGTAAATATTTTAAATACAAATATCGGTAAAGTGAAGAAGATGTATAATGAAAAATAATAAAATGAACCATATATAAATAATAAAGGTGAATATATGTCACAAAAAAAAGTAACACTTTTTCAAGAATTCTTGAAGGGAATTTGGAAAGAAAATCCGATTCTTGTTTCGCTATTGGGATTATGCCCGACACTTGCTGTTACAGTCTCAGCTGAGAATGGATTAGCTATGGGATTGGCATCAACTTTCGTAGTTATCAGTTCAAGTGTTTTTGTATCAATATTGAGAAAAATTATTCCTTCACAGGTTAGAATTGCAAGTTTTATTGTAATTATTGCAACATTTGTTACTATAGCAGATAGATTTTTAGCTGCATATTATCCTGAAATTAGTAGTAGTTTGGGGCCATTTATTCCATTGATAATTGTGAATTGTATGATATTGGGAAGACAGGAAGCATTTGCTTCAAAGAACAATATTGGGCGATCATTTTTGGATGCATTCGGTGTTGGAATTGGTTTTACAGTTGTATTAGTTTTATTGGGTGGAGTTAGAGAAATTCTTGGGTCGGGAACTCTTTTTGGTGTCGAAGTAATGTGGAATAGTTTTCATCCATGGGCAGTGATGATATTGCCACCGGGAGCTTTTTTAGCTTTAGGTTTAATAATCGGTGCATCAAATTGGTTAAATGAATTGGGGGAGAAAAAATGAATTTAATAATTATTTTTATATCAGCTGCTTTAATAAATAACTTTGTCTTAATTCAATTTTTGGGGATTTGTCCATTTGTTGGAGTTTCAAAAAAAATGGATTCGGCAGTAAGTATGGGGCTTGCAGTTACTTTTGTGATGGTAATAAGTGCAGCTGTAACTTGGTTGATCTATAATTTGATTTTAGTTCCTTTTGAAATGCAAATTTTGGAATATGTTTCATTCATTTTGGTTATCGCTTCATTAGTTCAATTAGTAGAAATGTTCATAAGAAAAGTTAGTAAGCCATTATACGATTCGTTAGGAATTTTTCTTCCACTGATAACAACAAATTGTGCAATTTTGGGATTGGCATTAATTTCGGTGTTACGAGATTATAGTTTTATTGAAAGTGTAATCTTTGGAGTTGGCGCCGGAGTTGGATTTACTTTAGCATTAGTAATTATGGCTGGAATAAGAGAGGAATTAGAATTAGCTCCTGTCCCAAAACATTTTAAAGGTGCGGGCATCACGATGATAGTTGCCGGTTGTTTGGGATTGGCGTTTATGGGGTTTTCAGGACTAATTTAAAAAATATTATGGAATGTTTAATTAAGAATTTATAATGGGTAATAAGAAAATAAGAAATATAACAATTATTTTTTTAATCTTTTTTTTAGTAAGTATTAAATTTGTTTACGCAAATGAAGGATTTAAAGATTTAAGTGTATCAATTAACACATCTTGGAATAGTAAATATTTTTCCGAAGGTAGAAATAATTTAAATGATGGAGGAATGTTCGTTATTGGATCAAATTTTGGTTTAAATGGATTCTCTATTGGTTCTTGGCTTGGAATAGGCGATACTGAAGATTATCAGGAATTACAAATGTTTATTCAATATGGGAAAAAAATCTCAAATTTTGATTTATATATTCAATATCAAAGATTAAGATTTTTTAAAAGTAAAAAAAATGATAACGAATTAGGTGTGGGTATAGCATATTCAAAATATCCTTTGTTATTGCCGTCAATTGATTATGTATATTCAACAGAATCTGAAGGAGCATATCTTTATTGTACAGTTAAATCTAATATAAATATAACTGAAAATTTCTCTTTTTCCCCATATTTATTAGAAGGAATAGATCTTGGATATGCCTCACAAAAATATGATGGTTTTAATAATTTTCAAATTGGAATTGAAGCAATTTTTTCTTTAACAAATAAAATTAATTTGAATAGTAGTATTGCTTATAGTTGGGCGCAGGAAGATGTTAACAGAACTAATGGTAAAGACCAATTTTGGGGTAATGTGGGAGTATCTTTTGAATTTTAACTTGATGATAAATTATAATATAAAAGGATAACTATGGAAATAAATTCATTATTAATTGCAGCAGGAAGTATGGGTGGATTAGGATTGATCTTTTCAATTGGATTGGCAATTGCAGATAAAAAATTACATGTAGAAGAAGATCCAAAAATCTCTCAAATACATGAAGTACTTCCAGGTGCAAACTGTGGTGCTTGTGGATTTCCGGGTTGCGGAGCTTTTGCTGAAAATGTTGTAAGTGGGAAAGCAGAATACAATGGATGCCCTGTTGGTGGACCTGAAGTTGCAGAAGAAATTGCGAAAATATTGGGAATAGATGCCGGTAATTCTGAAAGAATGGTAGCACAAGTTATGTGTCAAGGTGGAGATGCAGAAACAGCAAGAAAGGCGACTTACGATGGAATAAAGACATGCACAGCAGCAACATTAATAAGTAAAGGAGAAAAATTTTGTGAATATGGCTGCATCGGATATGGCGATTGTGTAGATGCTTGTCAATTTGATGCAATGTATATGAATGACAATGGATTACCAGTTGTGATAGAAGATAAGTGTGTTGGATGTGGTGAATGTGTAAAAGCGTGTCCGCAAGGAATTATGGAAATGCATCCCATTAGTCATAAAGTTTTATTAAGATGTAAGAACGAAGACAAGATCCTTTTCGCTAGACAAGTTTGTACAAGAGCTTGTATTGGATGTGGAATATGTGTTAGAGAAGCAGGAGAAGGTAAATTAACAATGTCAAATAATTTAGCAAGAATTGATTATGAAAAATTCGGTGATGATACAAAAATTCCAACAGAAAAATGTCCTGGTAAATGTTTTACAAGTTCAGGTGAAATTTAACCACAAGGAACGCAAAGAAATCACAAAGGACAAATTATAGTTTTAGTAGAAATATCGCAAATTGTTAGAAATTTAAAATTATTTTCAACAAATATAAGGAGTCTTGATTTTTTTGTAGTCTTTGATGAGAATCTTAAAGAGAAAATTATTTATGAAAAACACAAACACTATTGATAAAGAATTTGGAATAGTTACTAAACTTTTAGACAATAATATTGTTTTAATCAAAGTGGATTCTGTTGATAAAGCAGCTTGTAAACATTGCCAAGCAAGAATAATATGCAGACCGAATTTAGATCAGGAAAGCAATTATATTAAAGTAAAAAACTCTATCGGTTATAAAATTGGTGATAAAGTAATGATAATTAAAAAAGAAAATTTATTGTTAAAGATCAGTTTATTACAATATGGATTCCCATTAATTGGTTTTCTATTGGGAATATTTATTTCATATTTTTTACGATTGACTATTTTCAATATTCCAAATGAATTGATTCATTTTATTTTTGGAATTATTGGAGTTGGATTTGGTGGAGCAGCCGGTAGAATTTATGCGAATAATTTAAGTAAAAACCCTGAAGAATATTTTGAAATTATGAAGAATTAACCACAATGGGCATAGAGAAATCACAAAGAACACAATTAAAAAAATTATCTATTTTATACAATTCTAAAGTTATAAATATTTCTTTACGTCTTGGCGTCTTCTTGCACTGGGCTTGTCGAAGTGTGCGAGAACCATTTAAAAGAGGGGAATGATGATGTTTGATTATGATGTAATTATTATTGGAAGCGGACCTGGCGGATATGTTGCCGCTATCAAATCCGCACAATTGGGATTAAAAACTGCTGTTGTAGAACAGGCGGAAGTTGGAGGCGTGTGTTTAAATTGGGGTTGCATTCCTACAAAAGCTTTATTGAAAAGTGCAGAAATTTTTAATAATATTAAAAAGTCAAAAAAATTCGGTATAAATGTCAGTAACTATAATTTTGATTATTCAAAAGTTATTAAAAGATCCAGACAAGTTGCAAATCGACT
>JAYEOX010000116.1:0-8202 GCA_034723415.1 Fidelibacterota bacterium
CATTACCTATGGGTGGCGGAAAAGGTGGATCTGATTTCAATGCACATGGTAAATCTGATAATGAAATAATGAGATTTTGTCAATCGTTTATGTCAGAATTATATCGTCATATTGGACCAAATACAGATATCCCTGCCGGTGATATTGGTGTTGGCGGAAGAGAAATCGGTTATTTGTTTGGTATGTACAAAAAACTTCGTAATGAATTTACAGGTATTCTTACTGGAAAAGGACGAAATTGGGGTGGTAGTTTAATTAGACCTGAAGCAACCGGTTTTGGTGGAACTTATTTTATGCAAAATATGCTAAAAACCAAAAACGATAATTTTGAAGGAAAAATTGTTACACTTTCCGGCTTTGGAAATGTAGCTTGGGGTGCGGCTCTTAAAGTAACAGAATTAGGTGGAAAAGTTGTTACAATTTCCGGGCCTGATGGATATATTTATGATGAAGATGGTGTATCCGGAGAAAAAATTGAATATCTATTAGAACTTCGTTCTTCCAATAATGATGTTGTTGCTCCTTACGCTGAAAAATTTCCTAATTCAAAATTTATTCCAAACAAAAGACCTTGGGAAGTTAAATGTGACATCGCAATGCCATGTGCTATTCAAAATGAATTAAACGGTGATGATGCAAAAGCATTAATTACAAACAATGTAAAGTATGTTGCTGAACTTTCTAATATGGGATGTACTCCTGAAGCAATAAAAGCATTTCATTCTGCAAAAATTCTATTCGCCCCCGGTAAAGCAGCAAATGCCGGTGGTGTTGCCGTTTCCGGACTTGAAATGAGTCAAAACTCTTTGAGATTCAATTGGTCATCTGAAGAAGTTGATGAAAAGCTACACAAAATCATGAAAGACATTCATGAACAATGTGTGAAATACGGAACTGATAAAAATTATATTAACTATGTTAAAGGAGCAAATATTGCCGGATTTATGAAAGTTGCTGACGCAATGATCGATCAAGGAGTGGTATAATTTCTAACTGAATAAAATTTGATATCACAAAAAAAGAGCGAAATATTAATTTCGCTCTTTTTTATTTAAATAATATTTTTTTACTAAATAGTTTCTAATACTTTACGAATAATATCAATACCGTATTTTACTTCTTCTTCGGTAATTATTAAATGTGGTCTAAACCTAATAGAATTATCTCCACAACCAAGAATAAGCAATTTATTTTCAGCAAGTTTATCTAAGACTTTATCTCTTGTTTTCCCATCGGGAAGATCAAAGGCACACATCAATCCTTTACCGCGAGGATTTGAAATCAAATTTGGAAAGTCATTTGCAATATTTTGTAATTCTTTTAATAATAATTCACCTTGTATTCTTGCATTTTCAACTAAATTTTCCTCTTTAATGATCTTTAAAATATAAGAAAATCTAACCATATCTATTAAATTTCCACCCCAAGTAGAATTTAAACGACTTGATTCGTGAAAAACATTATTATCAACTTCATCTACCCTATCATTGCTTAAAATTCCACATACTTGTGTCTTTTTTCCAAAACAAAGAATATCCGGTTCTATACCATAATGTTCATGTGCCCAAAATTTTCCAGTAAGACCTGCGCCACTTTGTACTTCATCCATTATAAATAAAATTTCATTTTCATCACAGATTCTTCTTAATTCTTGCATAAATTCTTTACGAAAATGATTGTCTCCACCTTCTCCTTGAATCGGTTCAATTATTAATCCGGCAATTTCATTTTTGTCTTTATTTATTGTATTATTTATCTCTTCTAAAGCTTTCTTTTCTAATTTTTTTACTTTATCTAAATTTTCTTCATTCAGAGGAAAAGTAACTTTTGGGTTTGTAATTCTTGGCCAATCAAATTTAGGAAAATATTGTGTTTTGCGTGGATCAGAAGTGTTAGTCAATGAAAGTGTATAACCGGTTCTGCCATGAAATGCCTGTTTAAAATGAATTATTTTTGACCCTTCTACTTTTAATCCTTTTTTAAAGTT
Organism: Fidelibacterota bacterium; assembly: GCA_034723415.1. Taxonomy (GTDB): domain Bacteria; phylum Fidelibacterota; class Fidelibacteria; order Fidelibacterales; family Fidelibacteraceae; genus TCS52. Next base: position 1,988 of record JAYEOX010000116.1, read on the forward strand.
TTTTTTAGTTTTCCAATCAAATGCTGTCTTTAATGCATTTTCAACAGCAAGTGCTCCACCAGAAACAAAAAACATATATTTAAAATTATCAGGTTTTGCAATTTTAGCAAATGTATCAACAAATTCTGCCATTTCTTCTGTATAAATATCAGAATTAGATGGTTTTATGATCGCAATTCTACCTAACTCATTTTTTCGTTTAATAAGTTTTGGATGATTAAATCCTATTGAACCGGTAGCAAACATTGAGAAAAAATCCAAATATTCTTTCCCATCATTTTTATCTACAAACCACGAACCATGAGATTTATCCAGATCAACAACTTGATTGAATCCATCTGCTAACATATTTCCTGCAATCGTTTTTCTTACATCGTTACTCATTTAACCTCCTTAATAAATTATATTTTAAATATCAAATTTTATTCCTTGTGCTAATGGAATTGTATCTCCAAAGTTTATTGTGTTTGTCTGTCTCCTCATGTATGCTTTCCAAGCATCAGAACCGGATTCACGACCACCTCCGGTCTCTTTCTCACCACCAAAAGCTCCTCCAATTTCAGCTCCGGATGTCCCGATATTTACATTTGCAATTCCACAATCAGATCCCCAAGCAGACAAAAATTCTTCAGCTTCTTGTAAATTATCTGTGAATATTGACGAAGACAATCCCTGTCTAACACTATTATGAATTTTTATTGCATTCGAAACATTACCTCTGTATTTAATCAAATAAAGAATTGGGGCAAATGTTTCTTCTTGCACAATTGCCATATTATTATTCCCTTCGATTATTGTAGGTTTAACATAACAACCTGATTCGTATTCTTTACCTTTAAGTACCTTACCAGAATATAATACTTGTCCCCCTTGATCTTTTGCATCTTTAACTGCATCAAGAAACATTTGTACTGCATTTTTATCGATCAACGGTCCCATATGATTTTTTTCATCTAAAGGATCACCTATTTTAATACTTTTATATGCTTTCACAAGTGACTTTTTTACCTTATTATAAATTGATTCGTGTATAATTATTCTACGAGTTGAAGTGCATCTTTGTCCGGCAGTTCCCAGTGCGCCAAATACAATAGCAGGAATAGCTTTTTTCAAATCTGCATTTTTTGTCAAAATAATCCCATTATTTCCACCGAGTTCCAAAATAATTTTTCCGAATCTTTTAGAAACTACTTGATTTGCATGACGACCAACATTAATTGAGCCGGTTACTGAAATCAAACCAACTCTTGTATCATTTAACATTTTTTCGCCAATAGTTGAACCTCTTCCTATTATAAGCGAAAATATTCCCTCAGGTAAATTATTTTCTTTAAGTACTTGAGCTACAATTTTTTGAATGGCAATTGCTGTTAATGGAACTTTTGAAGATGGTTTCCATATATTTACATCTCCACATACAGCTGCGAGCATTGCGTTCCATGCCCAAACTGCTACAGGAAAATTAAATGCAGTTACAATACCAACAATTCCTACAGGATGATATTGGTCATACATTCTATGAGAAGGTCTTTCGGACTTTATTGTATTTCCATACAACATACGCGACTGCCCAACAGCAAAATCGCAAATGTCTATCATTTCCTGAACTTCTCCTAAACCTTCTTGTAATGATTTTCCCATTTCATACGAAACTAAACCACCTAAATCTTCTTTATTTTCACGGATTTTATTTCCTATTTGTCTGACAATTTCACCTCTTGCAGGAGCAGGTTTTTTCCGCCATTCTATAAATGCATTTTGTGCTGTTTTAACCACTTTTTCATAATCACTAATTGAACACTGATAAACGCTGCCAATTTGTTTTCCATCGACAGGCGACTTACTTTCTAAATCGCCACTTTTTGTACTTTTATACCATTTAATACCAGTAGAACTACCATAGTTAACTTTATTAATTCCTAATTTCTTTAAAGATACCATTTAATTCACCTCATTTTTTGTTCAAATTAATTAAAAATATTCACTTAATAATACCCACTATTTTTAATGACAAATTTAATATTTTAAGTTTCAAAAGTCAATGAAAATCACAATTTTTTATATTATTGTTGACACTGTCAATATATTTCTTTATATTTATTTATTAAAAAAATGAATAAGGTACAAAATGAAAAATAAACACATTTTCAAAGTAATATTCACTATGATTATTACAACGATCTTTTCTGTTTCACTATTATTTAGTGGAACTACCGGAAAAATTAAAGGAATAGTTACTGATGCTTCTAATGGTGAGCCATTAATTGGATGTAATGTTATTATTAGTGGTACTTCTTATGGTGCAGCTTCTTCTATGGATGGAAGCTATATGATATTAAATATTCCCCCCGGAAATTATGATATAATGTTCTCAATGATCGGGTACCAAAAATTAATGGTAAAAAATGTTAATGTCTCAATTGATTTTACAACACAATTAAATAATGAATTACCAATAAAAGCAATTGCAGGTGAAATGATCACTGTTGTCGCCAAGAAACCTATGATCAGAAAAGATCTAACTTCTACTACTGCGGTTGTTGGAGCAGAAGAGATGGAAAGTTTACCTATTACCGAAGTAAGCGATGTATTAGAGATGCAAGCAGGATATGTTGATGGTAGTTTGCGTGGAGGTAGAAAAGGAGAAATTGCATATTTAGTGGATGGGATTCCTATTACAGATTCTTATGATAGAAGTGCTACAGTTTCAGTAAATAAAAATATGGTTCAAGAATTACAATTAATTTCAGGTGCATTTAATGCAGAATATGGAAATGTAATGTCCGGGGTTGTAAATATTACTACAAAAAGAGGTAACAACAATTTTGGTGGAACATTTGAAAGTTATGTTGGCGATAATTTAAGCAGCCATAACGATATTTTTGGAAATATTGATGATTTCAATCCAACATCTACATATAATTTTGAAACGAGTTTGCATGGTGCATTAATAAAGGATAGAATATTTTATTATTTGAATGCAAGACATGTTTATTTTGCCGGTTGGCAACAAGGACAAAATCGATACGAACCAAATTCATTATTATACTATAATGAAAATGCAAATGAATATGCAGTTTATGATTCGTCCACAATGGGTGATAATAAATGGGTAGATATGAATTGGAATAGAAAAAATTATATGCAAGGACAATTGATATTTAAATTATCTCCAAAAATGAATCTGAATTATAATATTTTTTATGATGATAAAGATTATCAGGACTATGACAGAGCATATAAATATACTCCTAACGGTATTTTAAATAAAAATCTGACAGGAATTACTCAGATATTAAAATTTCAACATCAATTATCTCAAAAGACATATTATAATTTAGCATTTTCATCTAACAACAGAACTTATAAAGGACAATTATCAGATAAAATATCTTATAATGATAGCACAATATATATTCATCCTGATTATACCACGGCTGAAGCATATCAATTTAATGTTGGTGGAACAGATAATAATCAAGAAGAACGAATTAGTAAATCATATCTCGGAAAATTTAGCATCACTTCACAAATCAATAAGAAACATCAAATTAAGACAGGAATACAATATAAATATAATGATATTAATTGGAAAAATTTTAGCATTAGACCTTCGACCGGTGAAAATGCTATTGATATTAGTGCACTCCCTGCTGATGATTCTACATTTTCACCTTATATTCATCCGCAAATTTTTGATGATAGTACAATCTATAGCTCATCCTATCAGCATAATCCAATTGAATTTTCATGTTTTATACAAGATAAGATGGAATATGATGAGCTTATAGTAAATTTAGGAGTTAGATTTGATTATTTTGATCCTGATGCAGTAATTCTTGCCGATCCTTCCGATCCACAAATATATTCACCAATGAAACCACAGAATAGATATCACGATACTAATGATAATGGCATACAAGATAATGGTGAAACTGATGTAACTCTTGAAGAACGAAAATCATATTGGTATAAAAATGCATCAACAAAATATAAAATTAGTCCACGAATAGGAATTTCATTTCCAATAAGTGACAGAGGTGTTTTTCACTTTTCTTATGGACATTTTTTCCAATTTCCAAATTATTATTATCTTTATGAAAACCCGGAATTTGATCTTGGATCAGGAACCGGGAATATCGGCTTAATTGGTAATGCCGATTTGGAACCGGAAAAAACAATTGTTGGAGAAATTGGAGTTCAACAACAATTAACAGATGATTTTGCTATAGATATTACTATTTTCCTAAAAGATGTTAGAGATTTAACAGGGACAAGAGCTGAAGAAATTGTAATTTTTGGTGGATCGGCAAGTTATACAAAGTATGTAAATAGTGATTTTGGAGTAATCAAAGGTATTACATTATCATTAAATCAAAAAAGTTCATCGGGATTCTACGCAAATGTTGATTACACATTTCAAATAGCAAAGGGAACCGCATCTGATCCGGCTGCATATAGAAATGCTGTTACCGGTGGATCACAACCTGAAATTTTTCTAAATCCCTTAGATTGGGATCAGAGACATACTATAAATTTAATCACAGGATTTAATTCAAAAACTTATGGTTTTAACTTTATATCGAGATTCGGTAGCGGTCTTCCCTACACACCTCGCAGCACTATAGATATTACATCATTATCAACTAATTCGCAATCCAAGCCATCTACATTTAATGTTGATGTAAGGGCTTATTATAAAATAAAATTAATGGGTTTGAAAACAGAATTATTTTGCAGAATTAATAATCTTTTTGATATAAAAAATGAAACGAGTGTCTATGATGATACAGGAAGAGCAGGTTTCACAACTGATGAGGAAAGAGTTGAAGCATTGAATGTTCCAACACCGGTTAATTCCATACACGAATATTATACAAATGCTACTCATTATTCGGAACCTAGAAGAATAGAGATGGGGATAAAGATTGGGTTTTAGAAGTTTAGAAGTTTAGGAGTTTAGCCACAAAAATACACCTTGATACGCTTCGCTACAGGGCAAATGAAAAAAGACAGGAGTTTAGAGGCACAAATTACACGAATAAAACGGATAAAATTTAATGAGAAAAATAAATTAATTACTCATAAGGATATTTCAATGAAAAAAATTATACTTTTATTATTAATATTTTTAACAACTTTAATAATCGCTCAGACAAGTAAGCAACCAAGTGGACGAGAATATCGCCGTTCATCTGTGCATAATGCAAATCTAGTTCGAACAGTATATGGAAATTGGGGAGTTATTGGGCAGCCATCAAGCGGTGGTCCCCGTGGATCTTGGATATACGATACAAACGGATATATCGGTGATGTCAGTCCTATGATAGGAGCTGAAGTAGAATATTATGATTCAGATGGCGATTCAATGAAAACATTCCATTCTGTAGTAATTTGTCCGGTAAATCGCCCAAGTACCGGCAAAGAAGAATCAAGCACGGGAAAAAAATGGTGCTTAGAACCGGTTGCAGGATATTTCAACGAAAATAATGAAAAAGTTGCTATGTCAACAGATCCAACTTCTTGGCCTCCTTATTGGCCTGATAAATTGGATGAAACTGATCCCGGCTGGCCGGGAAAATGGAACGGACTATTTGGTAAAGGAGTATTTAATGCAGACCAAGAGAGTTATTATGTAATGGATGATAATAACGATGAAGAATTTAACTACTCATCAAATAATGAATGGGGTGTTTCTTTTAAACCGAATTCAACAGATCAAAATAGAAACGGACTTGGACTTGAAGTTAAAGTTAGAGGATTACAATGGAATCAATTTTTGGCTTCAGATGTAATGTTTTGGTTATATGAAGTGACAAATACAAGCACAACAGATTACAGTAAAGTAAATTTTGGTATGTTATGTGGAACCTATGTGGGAGTAACCGGAACGAGTGATGATGGTGAATACGATGATGATTATTCATTTTTTGATGTAGAAACAGATATTACTTATACCGGTGATTATGATGATAACTGTGCCAGAAACCCAAAATGGCAAGGAGATGTAGGGATAGTCGGATATGCATTTTTAGAGAGTCCGGGAAATCCTTATGATGGTATAGATAACGATGGAGATAATAAAATCGAAGCACAACCACCAAATTCTACTCTAACATTTTCAGCACCAACATTTGAAGAAGCTGATTTTGATACGGTAATTTATGATATTGGCGATTTCGTTGTAACAATTGATAATGAATATAATAGAACAC
>JAYEOX010000116.1:8302-12035 GCA_034723415.1 Fidelibacterota bacterium
GAAGCACAACCACCAAATTCTACTCTAACATTTTCAGCACCAACATTTGAAGAAGCTGATTTTGATACGGTAATTTATGATATTGGCGATTTCGTTGTAACAATTGATAATGAATATAATAGAACACTTGTTAAAATTGTCCAAGACACACAAATAGTATCTACACGCGGATTAACTAAGACAATAATTGCCGGAGAGACAAAATTAATAGAAGGTAATACAATCAATGCCCAATACGATGTAAATCCTAATGTATATGATGGTGTTGACAATGATTTTGATGGACTTATTGATGAAAATTATATTTTACATTATCACCAGATCAGGAAAGATCAAGACGACAATATTTTAATTGATATTTTTAATCCGGTTGCATATAAAGATTATATTAATCAAATCGGATTAGATGATCCATTAATTGATGAAAGTAAATTTGACGGAATAGACAATGATGGTGATTGGGATATAGTTTATGATGATGTTGGTGCTGATGGAAAAGCTAATACTGGAGATCCAGGTGAAGGCGATGGGATTCCAACTTATGGTGAACCAAACTTTGAAAAAACAGATGTTGATGAATCGGATCAGATTGGTCTAACAAGTTTTAACTATTTTACTCCAGCCGGTGATTATCCGGAAAAAAATGATGAAACACTTTGGGAATGGCTTGAACCAGGTTATTTTGATGTGCCATCAACTATTGTAAACAATGAACCAATTGCAGGCGAAGATGGTGATTTTATCTATGGCTCAGGATACTTTCCTTTACCGGCGGGTGAAACAAGAAGTTTTTCATTAGCTCTATTATTTGGACATGATTTAGATGATCTATTTAAAAACAAAGCAACCGTCCAAAAAATTTATAATGCTGATTACCGTTTTCCACAGCCACCTGATAAACCAACTTTAACTACCGTTCCCGGAAATGGAAAAGTTACACTCTATTGGGACAGAATTGCAGAAGAAACAGTTGATCCGGTTACAAAAGAAGAGGATTTCGAAGGGTACAAGATATACAAAGCAACTGATCCGGATTTTAACGATGCAAGAACAATAACTAATGCAGATGGTGTAGTTGAAGGATATACTTGGCTTGCTCAATATGATATAAATAATGATATTGATGGATATTTTGAGCCAAGTTCAGATCTATTTCAACAGGCTGAGGGATATACATTTAATCTCGGTGAGAATACCGGATTACAACATTCTTATGTTGATAATGATATAGTTAATGGAAGGAGATATTACTATGCAGTAGTAGCTTATGATCGTGGAAATGCTTCAGAGGACATATTCCCTTCTGAAAATACAAAATTTATATCAATTCAAGGTGATGGAACCGTAATTACGGATATAAATTCTGCAGTTGTAAGACCTTCTCCAAAATCAGCAGGATTTGATGAAAACAATAAGGAAAAATCACTTTCACACCTCTCGGGACCCGGCACAGGATCAATAGAATATGAAATTGTTGATGAAACAAAATTGACAGGTCATACATATCGTGTATTTTTTACAGATACTCAGACAGATTCTATTGACAATGATAACGATGGAAAATTAGATTGGGATGATGTAGATGAATTTGCTCCAAAAACAACTACTTATTCTGTTTTAGATATTACAGGGATTACAGATAGTATTTCATTAGATACTAACTTCGTTGAGTTATCAAATCAAAATATCATCAAATCGACTATGAATATTTCACTTTCAAGCAATCCGGATGAATATTTATCTTTGACAAATTTTGATATTGATTCAGCAAGAGGAAAAATAAAATTAGATTCTATGAGCCAATTTTCAGCCGATGACTACATTTTGTCCTATCAATATTATCCTGTTTTTAAAAGTGAAAAAATCAAAAGCAGTCCTTACACGACTGAAACAAAAGATTCGGATATTTTTGATGGTGTCCAATTGGTTTTTGGTAATAATTGGAGTATTGGTGTAAACGATACAGCTTCCTATTGGAATACAGAGAATATTTATAAATGGACATTTTCTACCGGAAAAGTTGATCTTGGTGGCGGGAATATTATCGAAGGAGTTAATTATCCGGCAGAATATGAAATTCAATTTGGTGATGGTGAAATGTATGTGACGGATGATTATTTTCAAAATGCTCCTTATTACTTCCCTAAAATAAGAAGTGATTTTAGGATTTTCAACTTAACAGATTCTACTGTTGTGCCCTTTTTATTAGTAAGCAGTTCAATTCTTAGTGGCGGCTATGATCCGGATTCTGTATATAGTTTAGAACCGGGGCAATTTTTGGAGACATTTTTTGTGAAACCTGATAGCAGTTATCAATATACTTGGACAATATCTATCACAAATATCCAGACAGATCCCGATACAGTTTACGATTTTGGAAGTGCTGATCTACTACATGTTGCTGTAACAAAACCATTTAGAAGTACAGATGTATTTGAATTTACAACAGAAAAACCACAAATTGACCAAACAGCTGCTGAAAATCAAATAAGTGATATACAAGTTGTCCCTAATCCTTATGTAGTCGCAAATAATATGGAAGCACCACTCCCTCCTACTGTTACAAGCGGTCGTGGTGAAAGAAGAATAGAATTTCGTAAATTACCTAATGACGCTAAAGTATATATCTTTACTCCTGATGGTGCATTAATAAGAACACTTAATCACAGCGGAAGTATTCATAATGGCACTCTCGCTTGGGATCTGAAAACTCGTGAAAATCTAAATGTTGCTTTTGGTGTTTACTTCTATATCATAGAATCAAGTGTTGGTAAAAAATCAGGAAAATTAGGAATAATAAAATAAGAGGTTTTAAGAAGGTTAGTAGGTTAGAGGGTTAGTAGGTTAGGAAATTGAGCCACGAAAAACACGAAAATACACGAAAAAATACACGAAAAGGAATAAATATGAAAAATAATACAAAATTTCAAAAAAGAATAATATTGTTAATATTTTCAATTTTATTAGCAATGAATTTCGGTTTTGCTCAAGATAAAGTTGGAACAGCCGCTGCTCCATTTTTAGGAATTCCTATTGGAGGAAAAGCAATTGCGATGGGCGGAGCATTTACATCTATTGCCGATGATGCCACTGCTCTATTTTGGAATCCAGGAGCTGTATCAAGAGTAAAAAAGCATGACATTTCTGTATCTCAAACAGACCATTTCCTTGACACAAAACACAAATATTTTGGTGTTTCAATTATGGTCTCACCACAAGATGCAATTGGAATTCATTTCAATAATTTTGATTATGGCGATCGCGAACCTGTTACCACAATAAATGAGCCAAATGGAACAGGTGAGTATTGGGAAGCCAGCGATCTTGCTATCGGTCTATCCTATTCAAGAAATATAACTGATAGATTCTCAATTGGTGGAACTGTAAAATATATAGAACAAAATATTTGGCATGAATCTGCATCTCAATTTGCTTTGGACCTCGGATTGTTATTTATTACTAAATTTAATGGTTTACAAATTGCGGCTACACTTAGAAATTTCGGAGGAGAATTACAATTAGATGGAAGTGATCTGCTAAATAGAGTTGATCTTGATCCGGAAAATGAAGGAAACAATGAAAATATCGTTGCATTGTTGAAAACAGATGAGTTCCCGATACCATTGATATATACGATCGGTGCTTCTATGCCAATAATCGATCAAGAAAATTTAAAATTTATACTAAGTGCTGATGCAATTAGACCAACAAATAATAGTGAATATGTAAATGT
>JAYEOX010000117.1:0-2408 GCA_034723415.1 Fidelibacterota bacterium
AGGAGTTTAGAAGTTTAGAGGTTTAGGAGGTTAGAGGTTTAGAAATGAAAAACAAATGGAAGATAAATTACTACGAATAACAATTAATGATAATAAATCAATGCAGAATTTTTTGATGAAAAAATATAAAATAGCTTAATCAAAGATTTTTAATAATAAAAAAGGGATAAATATGAAGAATAAAAAAGAAAATCCATTTGATTTTCATCCGGTATTGAAAGAGATGAAGTATGATTCTTTAGATGAAATTAATGTAGAATTTGTGCAGGAATATTTAAGAAAACAGAGACGAAAAAATAAAATATTTATGGTTTTTCAAATATTTCTATGGTTAGTTGTTGCAATGAATTTTCTCTCTCATCACAGTCCGAGCGAATTTACTTTTTATCTTGGTTTTTTGGGTATAATTATGATCCCCGTAGTGATCGTTGCCTATAAAAGATTAAGAAAAAGATATTTGATGGAAGATGAAGAAATTGAGAAGGTGATTAAAAATGTTGGATTATAAAAATATTTCTCGCAAAGTTGTTGAAACATAAAAAAGTGAAAGGTGAGAAGTGAAAAGTGAATATCAAATATTAAGTGTCCGATTTTAACTATATTAGTAAACAATTCATTTGTCAGTTTCTGTTTCTCTTATTAGTGCTATTTTTCGCCTGTCAGCAAACGAGTTGGTTCGTTTTTTGTTAGTTTTCGTTCGTTGCTATTACTTAAATTTATTCTTTGCGTCTTAAGGTATTTTCGTGTCTTTTTTCGTGTATTTCGTGGCAAGTATTCAGTATCAAATATCAAATATCAAATATCTCTACAACATCATAAGCTACCTCTTCATAAGGATGGACTTTCTTTAATTCTGCAATTACCTGTTTGATTATTTCATTTTTACAGATCAATTCCACTTTGTATTCTTTAATTTTATGTAATTTATTTAGTTTTCCTAAATATGGATCGGCATTTTCGATTGGTCTGAATTGTCCCTTGCCGGGTGTTTGCCAAGAACATCTATCATAATTCTTATATTTTCCAGCACCTTTATTGAAAAGTGCATTTTTTACCTGCTCAAGATGAGACTTTGGAACATAAAATGATATTTTATACATGATTCATCCACCAAAAATTATTTTAAATTATACTATTTATTTTCTAAATAATGTATTATATTTTACTATTAATTCAAAACAAAAAAAGGAGAATGAAATGAGAATAATAAAAAATAGTGTAAAGCTCACTTTAATTTTTATATTATTCGTTCTATTCGTGAACTGTGGAAAACAAAAGGAGGAATCTGCTATCGAATTAAATAATATGGACACAACAATTAATCCGGGAGACAATTTTTATCAATATGTAAATGCCAATTGGTTGGAAAATAATCCTGTTCCGGAAGATAAAAGTTATTATGGCGCATTTACGGAATTGCGAGATAAAAGTATTGAAGACCAGAAAAAGTTAATTGAAAAATTGGTAAAAAGTAAAAATGAGAAAGGAACAAATGCACAAAAAATTGCTGATTTCTATAGTTTGGGAATGGACACAAATAAAATTAATGAACAGGGAATAGAGCCGTTAAAAGAGGAATTTGCTCAGATTGAAAATATCTCTACAACTGATGATTTGCTTAATGAAATTGCACATTTACACATGATAGGAATTTCTGCAGGATTTAGTTTCGGTTCCGGACAAGATTTAAAAAATAGCGAAATGGTAATTACTTGGTTAGATCAAGGTGGATTAGGATTGCCGGATAGAGATTATTATTTGGAAGAATCAAAAAGATCAAAAGAGATTCGCGAAGAGTATAAAAAACATATTGCAAAAATGTTTACATTGATTGGTATAGATGAAAAAGTTGCTGAAGGAAATTCAAAAGCAATTATGGATATCGAAACAGAAATGGCAGAAGTTTCGATGAGTCGTTTAGAGAGAAGAAATCCGAATAATTTGGACCACAAAATGACGATGAAAGAGTTGACTGAATTAACTCCGAATCTCAAGTGGGAAATGTATTTTACAAATGTAGGATTAGAAAAAGTTGGTGATATTAATGTTGCTTCACCAAAATTTTTATCTGCTATGAATGGTATGATAGATGAAGTAAGTATTGATCATTGGAAACTATATTTGAAATGGAATTTATTGAATAGAACTGCAAATTATTTAAATTCTGAAATCGAGAAACAGGATTTTGCATTTTACTCTACATTCTTGTCAGGACAGGATAAGATGCGACCAAGATGGAAAAGAGTTCAAAATGCTACAAATGGAGTAATGGGATTTGCTCTTGGTCAGTTATATGTTGAAGAATATTTTCCGGCAGAATCTAAAGAGAGAATGCTGGAATTAGTAGGAAATTTAAGAGAAGTTCTTGGCGAAAGAATTGAACAACTTGATTGGATGAGTGCCGGAAC
>JAYEOX010000118.1:0-11882 GCA_034723415.1 Fidelibacterota bacterium
TCTTTGCTTGTAAGCCCCATAGATGCCAGTGAATTTTTTCGGAACTTCAAAAACAGAAAAGGTAAACCTGCAAATATTATTGTTTTCTTTATAATAAGTCCAATATTCCATTTATCTCCAAAATCAATTTTTGGCAGGGGGAGATAATCCCAGATAATAAGGATCAGTAACCCAACAATAAGTTCCAAGCCAGGTCGTTTAATCTTAATATCCTGAATTGTTATCTTTTTTGTCAGATCAATTATCCACCAGCAAAGAAATAACAAAGCAACGCTTAAACCTATATAAGCTAATGCATTTTCTGGTTCATTTAAGAGAGTCAACACAACCGCAAAAATATAAATTGCGATAAAAAATAATACTAACGGTCTTTTTAAGTCTTCCTTTCTAAAAAAATTTTCTTGATTCATTATTTTTAACCTCCATTTAAATTATTACGGCATAACGTTTGTGTATGTTTATTATTCTTATACGCCCAAATTGGTGGTATAAGAACAATTGCGATGTGCTGAGCTTGTCGAAGCATTTATATTTCTTTTACTAAATGTTTTTTTTCATAATTTTATCCACTTTTTGAAATCTCTTTTTTAACTATTGTAGTCTACAATAGTTTAATTAAAATTGCAAATATTAAAATTATTTATTAAATTTGAATAATGAAAAAATCTTTATAAAAAAGGATAAAATATGTTAAAGAAAATGTCATTGATATTATTATTGATATTTATTGTAAATATAAGGACTGATGCCTGTACAAGTGCAATTATTACAAATGGAGCGACGAAAGACAGTTCGGCAATTTGCACTTACACTTGTGATGGTGAATTCCATCCAACTTTGAAATATTATCCTGAATCTGATCATAGTCCAAGTGATTCCATTGATATAATTGATTGGTCGGGAAATTTAAGAGGAAAGATCTCACAAGTTCCACATACTTATTCTGTAATAAAATGGATGAATCAACATCAGTTGGCGATAGGTGAAACGACTTTTGGCGGAAGGGAAAAATTGCACAATCCCGATGGATTATTGCATTATGAAGATCTAATGATATTTGCATTGCAACGAGCAAAAACAGCAAGAGAAGCGATTAAAATAATGATAGATCTAACTGAAAAATACGGTTATCGAGGTGAAGGTGAAACATTTTCGATCGTTGGAAAAAAGGAAGCTTGGTTGATGGAAATAATTGGGAAAGGCCCGGGAGTAAAAGGAGTAATCTGGGTTGCCGTAAAAGTTCCCGATGGATATGTAACTTGTCATGCAAATAAGGCAAGAATTGGCGATTTTACAAAATATTCAAAAGACGAATGTATGTATTCAAAAGACATTAAAACATTTGCAGTCGAAAATGGATATTTTGAACCTGATTCACAAAGTACATTTAGATTCTGTGATGTATATTGTCCACCAACTCCGAGAAATAAAAGATATTCCGCAAGTCGTGTTTGGAGTATTTTTAGAAGGATAGCTCCGTCAAGAATTTTTACAACTTATTATCATAGGGGAATAAAAGGAGCGAAGCCATATCCATTATGGATCAAGCCGGATGAAAAACTTGCTGTAAAAGATGTAATGAGTTTAATGCGAGATCATTATGAAGGAACGAAATTTGATATGACAAAGGGAATTGATGCCGGTGCTTACGGAAGTCCAAATAGATGGCGACCGATAACTTGGGAAAAAGATGGAAATAAATATACTTGGGAACGCCCTATTTCGACTCAACAAACCGGTTACTCTTTTATTTCGCAAACAAGACCATTTATGCGAGATGAAGTTGGTGGATTATTTTGGTATGGAGTTGATGATACTTATTTTACTTGTTATACACCGTTATATGTTGGAATTAATGATATTCCAAAATCTTATGCAACAGGTGATTTTCAAAAATTTTCTTGGGATTCCGCCTGGTGGGTTTTTAATTTTGTTTCGAATTACGCTCATTTAAAATATTCATATATGATGCCGGAAATAAAAAAAGTTCAATCTAATATTGAAAATATGTTTTTGAGAAATCAATATAAAGTTGAGCAAACGGCAAAATTATTATTGGAAATAGATCACGATTTGGCTGTTGAATATTTGACAAACTATTGTGTTGCAAATGGTGAACAAGTTGTCGAAAAATGGAAAGAACTTGGCGAATATTTAATGACAAAATATAATGATGGATATGTTAAAAATGAATCCGGCAGACCAATGGAAAAAGGATATCCGGATAAGTGGATAGAAAAAGTTTTAGAAAGTCGTCCGGAGCAATTTAAATTACCTAAAAAGTAAACTGGGAAAATTTTCAACAACTTAAAGAAAAATATATTCAAAAAAATCATTGATCCTTTGATAGATTGGATCTATCCACCGCGATGTTTAGTATGTGGAAAAGTTGCACTTTTTAATGGTTATTTATGTTATGATTGTTTTTTTGATCTGGAAATATTTGGAAAAGCACCGCATTCTTTTGAAAAGGAAGATTCTATAGTAGATGAGGTTTCGTCATTATATAAATTCAATAATGTTATGAAAATATTGATACACAATCTTAAATATAATGGATGTGATTATATTGGCACTTTTCTTGGTAAGCAGATGGGAATTTATTATAAGAATACTAGTTTTAAAGATTATGAATGTATAATTCCGATTCCGTTACATAGAATAAAAAAGGATATGAGAACATATAATCAAGCAGAGCGGATTGCATATGAATTATCTAATGTTTTGGAAATTCCAATGAATATAGATTTACTAAAAAGAGCCGTTTTCACAGAAACACAAACTAAATTAGATCAAGAAGGAAGAAAAGAGAATATGAAAGGTGCTTTTAAGCTAATTGCAAAAAAAGAAATCCCTTTATCTGTGATATTAATTGACGATGTTTTTACAACCGGAGCGACAACTTCAGAAGCGGCAAATACACTTAAAGAAGCAGGTGTAAAAAAAGTTGGCGTATTAACTGCAGCAACGCCATTTTTCTTGCGACATTTAAAATTTGTTTTTGAGATGGATGATAGTGAAGATATAGAGTAATGAGTCATACTGCAGAGACACAAAGTCGCAGAGATGGTTTTTATTAATAAAAGTCTATTGTTGTTATTATTAGTTAAATTATGATGATATCTTTATTTTTTAGTATAAACAGCTTTGGATTTATTTCAATTATTAAGCAAAACACCTTTGGATAATATCTAATTATGATACAAAACAGGTTTGGAAAAAAACTATTTTATTAGAAAATAAGTTTGGATTTTATCTAAATATCTTTTATATTTAACTCATATTTAAAAAGATGAGGTAAAATATGTATAGAAAAGGATTGGAATATTTAGAGGAGTGGAAAAACAGGAAACGGAAACCTCTAATTTTACGAGGTGCAAGGCAAGTTGGGAAAACATATCTCGTCAGAAAATTTGCTGAACTATTTTTCAATAATTATATTGAAATTAATTTTGATGATATGCCGGAAAAAGCAAAATATTTTGAAAATAATGATGTAGATGAAATAATTACTCTTATTGAAACTGATTATAATAAAAAAGTCCAAATTGGTAAAACCTTACTATTTTTTGACGAAATTCAATCAGCTCCAATTGTATTTCATAAACTCAGATATTTTTATGAAAAATATCCGGATTTACATATCATTACAGCAGGTTCATTATTAGATTTTATGTTTTCCGACTATGAATATTCTATGCCAGTAGGACGAGTCGAATATATGTTTTTAGGTCCAATGACATTTTCAGAATTTTTATTATCAAATAAAGAAGATAATTTATTGAAATATCTTAAACAGTATAATTTATCGAAAACAATTCCAAAACCTATTCATAATAAATTAATGAAATATTTTAATTTATTTTTGGTTGTTGGTGGAATGCCCGGAGTAATAAAAAATTATTTAAATTCGGATAAAAAATTAATTAATATTTCAAGAGAACAGAATAGCATAATAAAAAGCTATATTGATGATTTAAATAAATATGCTAAACGGATTAAACCAAATGTTGTTCAAAATACATTCCAAAAAACACCTTCATTAATTGGAAAAACAGTAAAATATATTAATATAAATTCAGATAAAAAACCACATGTAATCAAAGCATCATTAGAATTATTGGAATTAGCAAAAGTTATCAAACGAGTTTATCATTCGGCATCAAATGGTGTTCCGTTAGGAGCTGAGAAAAAAGAGAAACAATTTAAACTTCTGTTTCTTGATGTTGGACTAATGTCTTCAATTCTTGGATTAAAATTAAATGAAATTTATTTATTAGATGATATTATGATGATAAATAAGGGAGATGTTTGCGAACAGTTTATTGGTCAACATCTTTTATATATGAAAGATTTTTATATTGAACCGGAAATATATTTTTGGCATAGACAAAAAAAGAATGCAGAAGCTGAATTAGATTTTGTTTATGATTATGGAAATAAAATAATTCCAATTGAAGTTAAATCCGGGAAAACAGGCACATTAAAATCATTACATAAATTTATAACAGAAAAGCAATTAAAAATTGGTATCAGATTTAATACAGATTTACCAAGTTTGTATGAAAATAAATCAAAAAGAAATAGTTATTATATTTTGTCTTTGCCACTTTATATGGTGGAATTTGTTGAAAATATTTTGAAAAATGTTATGAATAAATAATATAAAATGAAATATTTTTTGAATAGTTGATAATGTATAATTAATATATTTTTCAATTAACTCCAACGGAGTTATATGTTTATAGCAAATAATTTATTAAAATATCCCCTGACTCTGAAAGAGTTATATGTAATAATATCATTTTTAAAATTGTATTTTTTAATTAAAATTCGTTTTGTGAAAAATAAGGTTCATATAATTATTTCGGACTAAAGTCCGGATTTGTGTATGAGTTTTTTTATTCCACAGATAAATCTATGGGTTACTCTTTTGGATTTTTTTCTTCAGAAACCCACGATTTTAATCGTGGGATAATTTGGTTTGCTTGCTCTTTGTTACAAGCATAAATGTCGGTGTTAGTCACTCTCTATTTCCAAAATCATTATTCGTTAATCGATATTCGTTATTCTTTTCGTTATTTATGACAAGGGAGCAAGCTCCCTTGCTAATTCTTTTCATTATTCATTATTTATGGCTCAACCTCAACCTCAACCTTAACTTTGTTTCTCTGCGGTTAAGTCTTTGCGTGAAATTTTATTTGATATTGTTCATATCTAAAATTATTTTTAATACAACAACAAACTTAACATTGAAGCAGTAGCAACAGCAGCATTCAACGATTCCGCCTCACCAATTTGAGGTAAAAATACTCGTTGTAAATCGTAATTGTTCCAAGCTTCAGAAATTCCGTGACTCTCATTTCCAATAACTAATGCAAAATTATTTTTCGAGTTAAAATTTTTAATATTTTCACCTTGATGAACATCTGATAATAGAATTTTTCTTGGAGTGTTTTTACAATAATTTATTATTTCTTCATAAGAATTTTCTATTACGAATGGAATGTTGAAAAACGATCCCATAGACGATTGAATGACCTTTGGATTTTCTGGTTCAACTGTCCCTTCTAATAAGATTAATCCCCCTAATCCGAACCAATGAGCAATCCGAAAAATCGTTCCAAGATTTCCGGGATCTTTTATTTTATCTAAAATGAGAATGTTTCTTTCTAATTCTCTCAAAGAAAAAGTTTGTTGTTCTGCAATTGCAATTATTCCTTGAGGTGAGATTTCAGTTGTTATCTTTTTTACATCGTTGTGGTGAATATTGTGTAATGAGATATTTTTTTCTTTAGCAATATTAAATATTTTATTTATTCTTGACTTTTCTATTATTGAAGTTGTATAATAAATTTCTGTAATATTGTAATTAGATTTTATTGCTTCTTCTACAGAAATTAAGCCACTTATTAAAAATTGTTCATTGAGTTTTCTATATTTTTTATTGTGTAATGCTCTGATCTTTTTTACTGTATTTTTACTTAATTTTTTCATAAAATAAATCCATTCTATTTTGAATCATAATTGTCAATTATTTGATATAATATTAAATAAAAAAAACGTTAGTTAAAAGTAATTTCCAATTTAAATGGAAAATAAAAAAAGCCAAATCTTTTAATTTGGCTTTTAAAAAAGTTATTTGACTTATAGTTTATTTTAACTTTAATGCAACAAAATGTTTTCCACCCTTTCTGTCTTCAATAAGGATAAGTGTAGCACTTTTTCCTTCTTCTTTTTTCAATGCATTTTTGAAGTCATTAATATCTGAAATATTTTTATTTCCAATACTTAATATTTTATCTCCGGGACGAATACCTTTTCTTGCTGCTTTTGAATTCTTTTTAACTTTTGTTACTATTACTCCATTATAGTTCTTTAAATGAAAACGTGTTCCAAGTTCTTTTGAACCATTTTCTACAACAAACCCTAAGTCATTATTGAAATTACTTGCAGAAGTTATCAGATTTTCTTCTGCTGGCATCTCTTCTAATTTTATACTAATTAATTTAATTTTGTCATTACGAAATACAGAGAGCTTTATAATATCTCCGGGTTTACGAGAAGAGATGTTTAATTGCAATTTAGAAGTATTTGTTATCTCTTTATTATTAACTTTTAAAATAATATCTCCTGTTTTTAATCCTGCTTTTTCTGCCGGACTATCTTCTAAAACTTCGCTTACCAAAGATCCTGTTATTTTTTTCAAACCAACAGAATTTGCAATATCTTGAGTTACAGGTTGAATAGATACGCCAATCCATGCGCGGATTACACGTCCGTTATCAATAATGTCATTCATTACTCTTTTAGCTAGATTGATCGGTATACTAAAACCAACTCCTTGTGATCCACCCGATCGAGAAAGAATGGCTGAATTGATTCCAATAACTTCTCCTTTTAAATTTACTAAAGCACCTCCGGAATTTCCTGGATTTATTGCTGCATCTGTTTGAATGAAATTTTCGTACTTAGTTATTCCTATTCTTGAACGTCCTAATCCGGAAATTATTCCCATAGTTATCGTATTATTAAGTGAACGACTAAAGGGATTCCCGATTGCTAATACAATCTCTCCTACTCGTGCCTCTTCGGAATTTCCTAATTTTGCTATTTGTAGATTTTTAGCATTAATTTTTATAACTGCAATATCAGAATTTTTATCTTGCCCGATTATTTCAGCCTCAAATTCTCGGTTATCAGGTAATTTTACTTTAATCTCTTCAACATTATCAACAACATGGTTATTTGTTAAAATAATATTTTCATCTACAATTACTCCTGAACCTAAAATTTCACTACGGATTTCTCCATTGTCGGGTAATTGAAAATTGAAAAAGCCATCTGGAAATCCTTCAAAAGAAAAGTCGCTAAATGGATTTTTATATTTAGTAACTTTTTCAGCTGTGATCGTTACGATTGATGGTTTGGTTTTTTCGACAACATCAACTAATTGATCATTTAAGTCATTAAGATCAAATGCACTTAGCGGAATAATTATTAATGTAATTAAGATTGCACTAGTAACTTTTTTTAACATATTTTCTCCTCTTTTTTTTAAGTTTTAATGAAAAAAGATTAGAAAAGTTCCGGAATATTTCGTGAAAAAATTATAAAATACATAAAGGATGATCAATAATAATTTATTTTAACTTTACTGGTTAAAGTTTTAATAATGTTTTTATTTTTATATTATTTTTTCTCAAATATTTTTTTCAAAATATTATAATTACTGTAACTAATGTAAAGTTTTTAATTAAATAGATTAGCATAATATAAATACTTATTGAGTGTTGAGTTAGTTTCAGTTGTAAAGATTAATAAATTTTCGGCTTCAAAATAATTAATTTTTAAAAAATTTGTCTTGACATTAAAATTAATATAAACTATTTTAATTAATAAGATAAGGAGAATAAAAGGGAATATATTTATATGAATAAAAGTAATTATTTTTAATGTTTAATATTTAATAAAAAAAGGTGTATTTTATGAAAAAACAGACGATTATTTTAGTATGGATTCTTTCAGTTATATTTCTAAGCGGATGTACTTCTATGGGATTTATGCCTCCTAAATTCTCATTGGCAACTGCGGATTATGTTGAAAAAACTGTTAGTAAAAATACTGAGAAAACAGCTGAAGAAGCTGCGAAAAAAGCTGAAACAGTAATAGAAGAAAAAATCTCTGAGCAAAAAGAACAAATTCAGAAAGTAATTCAGGATTTTAAGAACCAACAAGAAAATACAAAAAAGATTCTTGCCTCAATGGAGGATATCACCAAAAAATCACAAAGTATTGATTACCAATTTCGTAAAATGTTGGAAGACATTCAGAATTCTAAGCGTGAAACTCAAGATAATCTTGATGAAATATCGGATACATTAACTGTGAGTTTAATGAAATTATCTAAACTCATTAATGATAATACTCAGACACTAAAAATACAAGATCAAAAGTTTTCAAATATTATTGAACAATTGCAGACGCAGGTTAACAGTACACCTGGAAAAACATTAGAAGGCTTACAAAAAGCTATTGATGTATTTTTGAAAGAAGACAAATAAAGAAGAATTAATGTAATAATAATTCTCAGGAGTAAAAATAATGAATTGGCGATCATTTTTTAGAAAAATGCTTTTTGTTTTATTCTTTATAATAATATTTTTTCCAAATATAGTTTGTTTAGCAAATACAGAACCAAATAAATCTGATACAACAAAAAATTTTCTCAATAAATCAAAAGGAACGTTTGATAATCTACTTGATAAAACGGCAGGTACGTTTAGTTCATCCAAAGGTGAAACTTTTGAAAAAGAAGCAGACAAAAAAACTTTAACAGATGTAACTAATTCAGAAATAACTAAAACAGAAGAAACCACACTTAAAGAAGAACAGAAAAAATTAATTACATTGGTGGACAAATTAAATTCTCTTGAGAACAATATTAATGATGAAGTAAAAAAATTAATAAGTGCAGAAATAGATGAAAGTCCTATAAAAGATTTTGAATCTCCGTTACAGTACGAAAAGAGGAAATTAGATAATAAACAAAAAATTGAAGAAATTAAATTGCGTTATGATCAGAAATTTACTGAACAAAAATTGTTGCTTGAAAATAAGATCGAAGCTATTACATCGCAAACTTATAGAAATCCATTAGAACTTAAACTTGGAAGATACATTAATGCACGAGAACATTTTGTAATTACTGAACCGTCAACAGGACAAAATGGTAGTTTATATATAAATAGAGAAACAGCCCCTAAATTTCAAAAAGATTTCTCAACTCTTCATCCAATTGGTATTTATCAATTATTGAAAGATGGAACTAAACGATTGGTAAGTATTGAAGTTGAATATAAGGACCAAATATATACATCACTTTTCGATAGACGTTTAGAAGAAATCAAAATTTTGAAAGCATTAGATGCTCATACCAGAAATATAAATGTAATCTGTTTTAATAATGATGGTACTAAATTTGCTACAGGAAGTGATGATAAGACAATTAAAATTTGGGATACCGAAAAACAAACTGTAATTTTTGAACTTCCAAAATTTTCGACATATATTACTGCACTTTCATTTCATCCAAGTCAGCAAATTTTAGCTTGCGGAGATAATGACGGGAATTTAATTGTTTGGAACATTGATACTAAAACAGAGATTGTGAAAATTAATGCACACGAAGATAGGATAAATTCCATATCTTATAATCCTGATGGAAGCAAAATTTTAACCGGAAGTAAAGATAAAACTGCTAAAGTATGGAAAGTTCCTAATATGGAGTTATTATATACTCTTGGTGATAATCCCGATGAAATAAAATACGCTTTATTTAATCCGGATGGAGTTAATTTAATTTTAGGCTGTGCAAATGGAATTATTAAAATCTACGACTCATTCAGTGGGGATTTAAAGATCACTAAAGATTCTAATACATTATTTTTAAATGGAATGACAATCAGTCCCAATGGACAGATAATTGCAACCAGTGGAATTTACTCAGAAATATCTTTATGGAATGCTAAAGATTTAACGCCTATTTTAAAAGTGAATGAGAAACTTTCTTCGGTGATAACTTCATTATCTTTCAGTATTCCAAATGGTAAAATCCTGATTGGAAGTACAGATGACGGCAATATTTATTTTTGGAAAACAAATAATGGTGCTTTTATAAAAAAACTCGAAGGTGTACATAATAAGAATATAACATCACTGGATATAAATAATGAAGGCAAAATATTAGCAAGTGCAGATGAAAATGGGGAAGTGAAACTATGGGAACTCAGTTATGATAAGTTCAGTGAGTATGTATTAGCAGGAGTTGGAGTTGCCGGTACAGGTTTTAGTAGTGGACTTCCACCAAATTTAAATGTTGATCTACAATTTGAAGAACCTTCTGGAAACAATATTCTTGACGCTCTTGAAGAAGGTAAAATAACAATAAAAATAAAAAATTCAGGTCAAGGAGTTGCTAGAAGATGCGCTATTTTACTTTCCGGAGATTATCCATCCGGATTAATAATTAGAAATCGTACGATCATAGGTGTAATTGATCCTGATGAAGAAGTAACTAAGGAAATACCACTAATTGCAGGATATTCCATACCTGATTATAAGATTTCATTAACTTGTAAAGTTATAGATGAAGCAACCGGAATTGCTGCAGCTCCAATGAATGTAAATTTTGAAACAGTAAAATACTATGTTAAACTTGAAGACGCCGGTTTTCAAATCGAAGATGCCAATAATGACGCTAGAATAGGTCCTGGCGAAGTTGTAACTGTAACAGTAAGAGTTCAGAATTTAGGAACCAGTATCGCAAAAAATGTTAGGGCAAAAATTCGTATCGGTGAGTCATTAGTATTTACAGAAGACAATAACAGAAGAGAGAAAATATATAATTTAGGGAAACTTAAACCCGGAGAATACAAAGATGAAATAACTTTTAAGATATGGGCAAATAGTTCTGCTCCTGATACATTGCCCGTTTATCTTACCTTGTCCGAACTTTATGACAAGTGGGGTGCTAATGACATCCCAATTGTGTTACCTTTTGATAGCCCGGATATTGCTATGAAAACTCTGACTGTAAAAGGCAACAAGCAATCTGCTGATGGTATGATTGTCTCCGATTTTTCAATAGATATTGAACAAGATATACCGGAAGCCTCCATAAAAAATGACGACGCGTTAGCTATTATTTTTGGAATTGAACAATATAAAAATGTTTCAGATGCAACTTTTGCAAAACGAGATGCAGCTATAGTGAAAGAATATTTCAATAAAGCTCTTGGAATACCTGAAAATCGGATTTACTATAAAACTGATTCGGATGTTGGGAAAGCTGAATTTGATAAAGTTTTCTCAGAAGGCGGATGGTTAGAAAAACGTGTAAAAGATAATTTAACAGATATTTATGTTTATTATTCTGGGCATGGCGCTCCTGATATGAAAAATAAAGTTGCATATTTAATTCCTTATGATGGCGATCCGAATTATGCATCTCAAACCGGTTACTGTATGGATGATCTATATAAAAATCTCTCAGAATTAAATGCAAGAAAAGTAAATATTTTCATTGATGCTTGTTTTTCCGGGGCAGATCGTGAAAACGATATGTTGTTGACTGATGCTCGTCCTATTCTTATTAAAGTTAATGAGTCTAGTACAAATATTACGGAAAATATGACTGTTTTTTCCGCCGCTAGTGCAAAACAGATATCATCTGCATGGCCAGAGAAAAAACACGGATTATTTACTTATTTTATGCTAAAAGGGTTAAAGGGTGATGCTGACGCCGACAAAAATAATAATCTGACAATACAGGAATTAGAAAGTTATATCAAATCTAATGTGTCAGAAACTGCTGGAATGTT
>JAYEOX010000119.1:0-2385 GCA_034723415.1 Fidelibacterota bacterium
TTACAAGAAAAGTAGAGGTGTAAGTGTCAAATTCATCATATCCGTTTACAGAGATAGAGCCAAAATGGCAGAAGTATTGGGAAGAGAATAAAATATTCAAGACAAAGATTGATAGATCAAAACCAAAATATTATATACTCGATATGTTTCCATATCCGTCCGGAAATGGATTGCATGTCGGACATCCTGAAGGATATACTGCAAGCGATATAATTGGCAGATATAAAAGAATGAACGGTTATAATGTATTACATCCAATGGGATTTGATGCGTTTGGTTTGCCTGCTGAAACTTATGCAATTCAAACAGGGACTCATCCAAAGATCACAACTGAAAAGAATATTGAGAATTTTACGCGTCAATTAAAAATGTTCGGATTCTCTTATGATTGGGATAGAAAGATCAATACTACAGATCCAAAATATTACAAATGGACGCAGTGGATTTTTCTACAATTATACAAAAAAGGATTAGTTTATGAGACGGAAACACCTGTTTGGTGGTGTGAAGGTTTAAAATCGGTTTTAGCTAATGAGGAAGTCGTGAATGGAAAAAGTGAAAGAGGAAATTATCCTGTAAAAAGAGTGATGCTGAAACAATGGATGTTGAAAATAACCGAATATGCCGATAGATTACTTGAAGGATTGGATAAGTTGGACTGGCCGGAATCTGTAAAAGAGATGCAACGAAATTGGATTGGAAGGAGTGAAGGTGCTGAAGTAATTTTTTCGGTTAATGAAAGTAAAGAAAAGATTAAAGTGTTTACAACTCGGTCAGACACACTTTTTGGTGCAACTTATATGGTTTTAGCTCCTGAACATCCGTTAGTTAATAAAATTGCTACAAAAGAACAAAAAAATGAAATTGAAAAGTATAAGAAAAAAGCTGAATTAAAGAGCGATTTAGATAGAACAGAACTCGCTAAAGAAAAAACAGGTATCTTCACCGGCGGATATGCAATAAACCCTGTGAATAATGAAAAAATTCCAATTTGGATCGCTGATTATGTTTTGTGGGGATATGGAACCGGCGCAATAATGGCAGTTCCGGCTCATGATCAGAGAGATTATGAATTTGCTAAAAAATTCAATTTACAGATAACTCAAGTGATCAAAGGCGGTAAAATTGATGAAGCAGCTTATGAAGGTGATGGAATCCACATTAATTCCGGATTTATTAATAATTTAAATAAAGAAGATGCAATTAATAAAATGAATCATTGGTTAGAAGAAAATAAGAAGGGAAAAGCAGCTGTAAATTATAAATTACGCGATTGGTTATTTTCTCGTCAGCGATACTGGGGCGAACCAATTCCATTATATAAAGATGAAGAGGGAAATGCATATCCAATGTCAGAATCTGAATTACCGCTTAAACTTCCTGAAACTGAAAAATACAAACCTGCCGGCGATGGGAAATCACCTCTCGCCAACATTCGTGAATGGGTGGAATTTAAAGGTGAAGATGGAAAAAAATATTTCAGAGAGACACATACAATGCCTCAATGGGCCGGGTCTAACTGGTATTATTTACGCTATATAAGTCCTTTCAATGAAAGTGAGTTAGTGAATAAAGATTTGGAAAAATATTGGATGCCGGTTGACTTTTATATTGGCGGAGCAGAGCATGCAGTTTTGCATTTATTATATGCGAGATTTTGGCACAAGGTGCTTTATGATATTGGAGCTGTTTCAACTGATGAGCCATTTCAAAAATTATTGAATCAAGGGTTGATACTCGGACCGGATGGTGAAAAAATGAGTAAATCACGCGGAAATGTTATAAATCCCGATGATATAATCAAGAAATTCGGTGCTGATTCTTTACGCATTTATGAAATGTTCATGGGACCGATAGATAGACCAAAACCCTGGTCAACCGATGGATTAGCCGGTGTACATCGCTTTTTAAATAGAATATGGCGGCTATATGTTTCTGAAGATGAAAAACTAAATACAAAAATAAAAGATGAAAAAAGTTCAAATGATTTTGAAAAAGAATATCATAAAACTGTAAAAGTTGTTGGTGAACATATAGAAGAAGCAAGATTTAATACGGCTATAAGTCAAATGATGGTTTTTATCAATGCCGGATATAAGGAAAAGATATTAAATAAAAAAATGATGTCCAATTTCATAAAATTACTTTCACCATTTGCTCCTCATATCGCCGAAGAATTATGGTCAATGATGAAAATAGAGAGTGAACTAACATACAGTGAATGGCCAACTTATGATAAATCAAAATTAGTTGAAGAGACAATTGAATATCCGGTGCAAATCAATGGAAAAATGCGTTCCAAAATCGTGGCAAATATCGATGCTGATAATGATAAAATAAAAGAAATAGTTTTAAAAGATCCCAAAATTAAAAAATATACAGATG
>JAYEOX010000120.1:0-11872 GCA_034723415.1 Fidelibacterota bacterium
GTTTGTCATTAATATAAAGTTCTAATTTTAATTTTGTAATATCACCTGAAAATTTCACAAATTCACTAAACACTGCCGACTTGTCAAATGCCTTAGATCTTTCCCAAGGATGTCCGTTATTTTTCAGGCGAATCTGTTCATCTGCTTTTGTGAGATCCAAACCAAATCCAACACCGGAAATTTTTTCATCATTAATCAAAAAACTTATTTCACTTTCAAATCTAACTTTATCATTTATAAAAAACAAGTCATCACTAATAGCAGAATTTGGTTTGTTGAATATGACAATACCCGATGGTTTTTTACTATCCAATTCTTGAATATGTTCTGCATAATTCATACCAACACATACGATTTTACTTGGAGTTATCCTCTTATTTTTTAAAATTATATGATTCATTTTTTACCTTTATTTTTACATAATTTTTATAAACCGTAGTTAAGTTACAATTTTCATATTCGCCTTTCATAAAGTGTTTTCATTAAAATTTATGCAACAAAATTTTTTGTGTTCTTCATAAATATTTGTCATTTTCGTATATTTTTCGTGTTCTTCGTGGCAGTATTAAAACAATATATTTCTATTTCAATTCCTTAAACAAATTCCCCATTTCAATAGCATTCATAACAGCATCCCAGCCCTTGTTTCCCGATTTTGTTCCGGCTCGTTCTAATGCCTGTTCAATCGTATCGGTAGTTATCACACCGAATATTACGGGCTTTGTATTTTGCAGTGATACATTTGCAATACCCTTTGAAACTTCGCTTGCAATAAAATCAAAATGTGGAGTTGACCCGCGAATAACTGCACCAAGACAAACGATAACATCATATTGTTTTTTCTTCGCTAAAACTTGTGCAATCAATGGAATTTCAAAAGCACCCGGCACCCAAACCGTTGAAAAATTATCATCAATTCCTTCATGTCTCAACCAACAATCTTTTGCACCATTCAAAAGTTCTTTCGTCACAAGGTCATTAAAACGACTTATAACTACACCAACTTTCAATCCCTTTGCATTTAATTTCCCTTCAAAATTTCTCATCTCTTCTCCTTTGGGCTTTCGCCTTTTTTCGTTTGTATTAATTTTCTTTAATTATTTTTTATGCCTTTGTGTCTTTGTAAAAGTTCAGCTATATAATTCCTTTGTATCTTTGCGTCTTCTTGCACTGAGCAATGTCGAAGTGTGCGAGAAACTCCCCTAAATCAAATGCCCCATCTTATCTTTTTTTGTTTCCATATATTTTTTGTTATGTTTTTTTATAGGAATTATTAATGGAACTCTTTCCACAACTTCTAAATCATATCCTGAAAGACCAACAATTTTCTGTGGATTATTTGTAATTAATCTCATTTTTTTTACACCAAGTGCTTTTAAAATTTGTGCACCGATTCCATATTCTCTTAAATCAGCTTTGAATCCAAGTTCATGATTTGCTTCAACAGTATCCAATCCATTGTCCTGTAATTTATAAGCTCTGATCTTATGTTTCAAACCAATTCCGCGGCCCTCTTGTCGCAGATAAAGCAAAACTCCATTTCCCTCCTTTTCTATCATTCGCATTGCTTCATCTTTTTGATCACCGCAATCACATCTTGCAGAACCAAAAACATCGCCTGTTAAACATTCGCTATGAACTCTGACCAAAATAGGTTTGTTTGGATTGATTTCACCCTTGAAAATAGCGAGATGATGCAATTTTTTTATTGATTCTTCATAAAGCGATAATTTGAACTCACCAAATTCATTTGGAAAATCTACTTCTGAAATCTTTTTTACTAACTTCTCTTTTTTGCGTCTATATTTGATCAAATCGGCAATTGTTACAATTTTCAAATTGTGCTTTTGGGAAAATTCCATCAAATGCGGCATACGCGCCATTGTTCCGTCTTCGTTCATTATTTCACACATTACAGCTACGGGTTGTAAGCCGGCTAATCTACACAGATCTGTAGATGCTTCCGTATGACCGGTACGATATAAAACACCACCATCTTTTGCAATTATGGGGAAAATATGTCCGGGCCTCGCCAAATCGGTTTTTACTGCTTTGGGATCTGCGATTGTCTTGATCGTTTCACATCTATCTTTTGCGGAAATTCCTGTCGTCACATTTTTTATAGCATCTACACTAATAGTAAAATTGGTTTTATGCAACGATGTGTTTTCGTGTACCATTTTATGCAGATCTAATTTTTTTGCAATTTTATCATTGATCGCTGTGCAAAGTAACCCTCGTGCATTTTTTACTATGAAATTTACAGATTCCGAAGTTACTTTTTCTGCTGCTTGAATTATATCGCCTTCGTTTTCTCTGTCCGGATTATCAACAACAATTATCATTTTCCCCTGTTGTAAATCAATAATTGCTTCTTCAATTGTATTTACTTTAAATTCTTTTTCCATTATTTTCCTTTCATATTTTGTTTATTCGTTTCACTTTTCAGCAACGGTTTTTTATCTCTCGCAAAGTCGCAAAGGGATGTTTATTGATTAGTGGTTTAATAGTTTAGATTAGAATCAGCGAAAACCAGTGTCTTATTCTTTCGTGTACTTTCGTGGCAATGCTTCGGCTCCGCTCAGCAACCGGCTTAATCTCAACCTTAACCTTATAACCTCAACCTCAACCATACCCCCACGATTTTAATTTTGATTCAGTTAACGGTGCTTTCGTTCCATCAAGATAATTTTGTATATATTTGGCAAAGAAGTCAAATTCAATATTGACTTTATCCTTAACTTTTTTATACTTTAAATTTGTATTATTTAAAGTATGTGGAATCACTGCTGCCAAAATTCTATTTTCTGTTTTCTCTGCAATTGTTAAAGAAATTCCATCAATTGCAATGCTTCCTTTTTCAATTGTATAAGTGTTTTTCCCATTTGGCAAAATTATTTCCAGCTCTACAGAATCCGACAATTTTGTTATTTTTCCTATCGTGCCAATTCCGTCAATGTGGCCCTGAACAATGTGTCCTCCTAATCTGTCATTTATTTTCATTGCTCGTTCTAAATTGACAAATTCACTATTTCGCCAATTTAAAATTGTGCTTTTTTGCATTGTTTCTCTTACCGCTTGAACTGTAAATGAATTCGTTTTAATATCAATAACAGTCAGACAAATACCGTTTATTGAAATAGAATCATCAACTTTTGAATCTGTTAAGATTTTTTTGGCTTTGATTGACAAATTTATTTTGTCTTGTTGTCTAACTATGTTTTCTATTGTGCCAATCTCTTCAATCAAACCTGTAAACATTTATTTTGTCCTCTCATTTTTTGTAATTATCTTCATACTCTTTTATATTTTACATTCTTTCGTGATTTTTCGTGTTTTTCGTGGCTATATTCTTCTTTGTGACTTTGCCGACCAATATTTCAATATTCATTAATAATCCCGGTAAACAAAACATTGTCATCAATTATTTCCCAATTTATTTTTTTGAATATCTCTGAATTTTTAACCTTATTTTTTTTAAATTTCATCATTGGAACTCCATTTCCGAATACTTTAGAAGAATAAAACAGATCAATCCTATCAACCAAATCATTTTCTATAAGTAACGATTGTAGTTTTCCGCCACCTTCTACCATTATTGACTGAATATTTTTCTTGGCTAAAATTTTCAATATTCTTTGCAACTCTTTTCCATCACTATTTTTCATTTCCAATATTTCAATTTCGTTTACTTCACACATTTTTTTATATTTTTGTGAAAGTATTTTATTTGTTATTACAATTGTTTTAATTTCATTTGCTGTCTTCGTAATTTGCAACTTATCAATAAGTGAAGCAGATGAATCGTAAATAATTCTCGTTGGATTTTTACCGCTAACTTCTCTAACATTAAGCATTGGATCATCTTTTAAAACTGTTCCAATTCCAACCATAACCGCATCGTAATCTGCTCGCCATTTGTGAACCAATTTTCTTGATTTGGCATTGCTTATCCATTTTGAATCGCCATTACTATCTGCAATAAATCCATCTAAACTAAGTGCTGATTTTAAAATAATATATGGCAATTTAAATTTAGTTGCCTTTGTATATGGCTGATTTATTTTTCGAGCATCCGATTCAAGAATTCCAATTTTGACTTCAATTCTATTTTCCTGCAGAATTTTTATTGATTCCCCTGACATTTGTGGATTTGGATCCTTCATCGCAATTATTACTTTTTTTATTTTTTCTTTAATAATTTGTTCAGTACAAGGTGGCGTTTTCCCATAATGATTGCATGGTTCAAGTGTAACAAACATTGTAGAATCTATTACACTTTCAGTTGCATTTTCAATAGCTTCAACTTCGGCATGTTTCCCACCAAAATAATTATGAAATCCCTCGCCGATTATTTTATCATCTTTTACAATTACAGCACCAACTGCAGGATTTGGGCTGACTCCCCCAATTCCTCGTTTGGCAAGCTCAATTGCTTTTTTCATATATTTATTTTCATCATTCATAAAAAAACTCCAAATATAACCTTTGGAGTAAAAATTAATTATCTTTTATCATCCGGACTATAACCGTCGGCGACCGAATTTCACGATCTCAATTCCATTTTTTCGGAACTCGCGGGCTTTTACCGCCGGAAGGGAAACTCTCCCTACCCCAAAGACAATCAAAAAATACAAAATTTATTTGTAAATGCAAATTATTTTTATGATTTTTTTTAATTATAGATATTTGTAAATATGGATATGAAAACATTCGTATCTATTAGCGTAATTTGTGCCTAAAAATAAAAAATAAGATTATTCTTGACAAATCAATTAAACTTAATTATAATATGATACTAAATTCAAAAAGAAAATTATTAAAAAAGTACAATAAGCAATTATTGCAAAAAACGAATTTCAAATCAATATAAAAATGGAAGAGAATATGGCAAACTCAAATCAAAATAATATGGAAAAACAATTTCATTCTATTTCAGAATTACAAAAATTAAAAAGTGGCAACTTAAAACAACTTGGTAAACAATTATATGTCCCAGGTACACGAAGTATGAATAAACACGATCTGGTTTATAAAATATTAGAAGCAGAAGTTGAATTAAAAGGGAAAATTTTTGTGCACGGTGTATTAGAAGTATTAAAAGATGGTTTTGGATTTATTCGCGATACTAAAAATAACTATTTACAAAACGAATATGATACCTATATTTCTGCTTCACAAATTAAAAAGTTCTCCTTAAAAAGCGGCCATATCATATCAGGCGAGTCAAGACCACCAAAGAACAGTGAAAAGTTTTTTTCTCTGCTTAAAATATTGTCTATTAACGATCAAGATCCCAATGATGCAAAAATCCATTTACCTTTTGATAATTTGACTCCTTTATATCCGGAAGAACATTTAAATTTGGAAACCAAATCAGAACATTATTCAATGAGAATTATGGATTTGCTTACACCAATTGGCAAAGGACAAAGAGGTCTAATAGTTGCTCAACCCAAAACAGGGAAAACAGTTCTTTTACAACAAATTGCAAATAGTATTTTAATTAATCATCCGAACACGACCTTAATTGTTTTACTTATTGATGAGCGACCTGAAGAAGTAACCGATATGCAAAGACATGTGCATGCCGAAGTTATTAGCTCAACTTTTGACGAACCACCCGAGGCCCATGTACAGGTAGCAGAAATGGTTTTATCAAAAGCTAAACGAATAGTAGAATATGGTAAAGATGTTGTTATTTTACTAGATAGTATCACAAGATTAGGAAGAGCATATAACTCTATCGTCCCTCATTCCGGAAAAATCCTTTCCGGTGGTATTGATAGTAACGCTCTACATAGACCAAAACGCTTTTTTGGTTCGGCACGCAACATTGAAGGGGGCGGCAGTTTAACAATAATCGCAACTGCATTAATAGATACCGGCAGTAAAATGGACGATGTGATTTTTGAAGAGTTTAAAGGTACCGGTAATATGGAATTAGTTCTAGATAGAAGATTAACAGATCGTCGTATTTACCCATCTATTGATGTAAATCGTTCCGGTACAAGAAAAGAAGAACTCTTAATGACAAAATCAGAATTGGCAAGAATTTGGATATTAAGAAAATTATTAAACGAAATGAGCCCTATAGAAGCAATGGAATTTTTAATTGGGAAATTATCGAATTCAAAAACAAATAAGGACTTTTTAAGAAAGATGAACGGGTAATTAAGCCACGAATAAAAAACTCTACCGCAGAGTCACAAAATCGCTAAAACAAATTTAAAGATCTTATTTTGTGTTAGAAAAAATGCCATGTCTGATAGATATGCATTTCTATTTGAATAAAATGTTCTAACACTTTACTCAATTTCACCAATTGAAAATAATTCTTGTTGACCATTAACTTCACAAACTAAATAACCATTTTGCGAGAATTCTAAAGGTCGCACTAAAATAGTTTTGTCATCTTTGGTAAATTTTATTTTTTCATTTCTTTTATATATACTTTTATTTAAACGGATTAAATATTTGTGAAAATTGTCCTTATTATATTCATTATAATAATAGTTAATTTTATTAATTAGCGACTGTAAAATATTATATACATTGCTTTTTTTGTAAATAATTTCTTTTAATGAAATTGGTGGATTGCTAAAAATAGTTCCTCTTGAAAATGTATTATTGACATTAATACCAATACCAATAACTAACCTGATTTTTTCTCCTTGAATTTTCGTTTGAGTAAGTATTCCGCATATTTTTTTGTCTTTATAATAAATATCATTTGGCCATTTAATTTTAAAATTTTGAAAATCATTAGTTAATTCTTCCAATTCTTCTTTCACAGCCAAAGCTGTCAAAACAACAAATCTATAGAATTTTTGTAAATCATCAACTTGTTGAAATAAAATTGAAAAATATAATCCGCCTTTTTGGGAATCCCATTTTCTATTATATCTTCCAACTCCTTCGGTTTGAATATCTGCAAATAAAATATCTCCGTTAGAAAATATTCCATCAGCGTTATCTAAAATTATAGTATTTGTAGAAATTATCTCTTTACAATGATATATGTTTCCCCCAATAGCCAACTCGTTATGTTTTTTTAATGTGATTTTTTCTATTTTATTCATTAATATTCTTAGCTTATCTCCCATTAAAATTCTTATGTTAATTTATCATTTTTTTTGTATTTTCAAAAATAAAATCGTAATATATGAGTTAAAAATTGGAGGGAATGTGATATATAATATAATAGTTTTAGTAAAACAAGTTCCGGATACAAAAAATATAACGGTTGATGCAATGAAGCCGGATGGCACGGTAAATAGAGCCGCATTGCCAACCATTTTCAATCCGGAAGATCTAAATGCTTTGGAAGAAGCTTTAAAAATAAAAGATGAATATGGGGCAAAAATCACCGTTCTTACAATGGGACCGCCGAATGCTGCTGATGTATTACGACAATCATTGTTTCTCGGAGCTGATGATGTGATCCTGCTTTCCGACAGGAAATTTGCAGCAGCAGATACTTTAGCAACTTCTTATGCTTTATCACTTGCTATAAAAAAAATCGGTAAATTTGATTTGATAATCGGAGGCAGGCAGGCAATTGACGGAGATACAGCTCAAGTTGGCCCTCAAACAGCAGAAAAACTAAAAATTAATCAAGTAACTTGTGTTGATGATATTGTGAAATTAACCAATGATAACATCACAGTAAGCAGAACTACCGATCATGGATTTGAAACATTAAAGGCAAAGTTACCAATTCTGCTTACAATTACATCTGAAGCAAATATTCCACGTCCACCATCTGTTAAGAAAACATTAACATATAAAAACGCTATTTCTTTAATCGAAAAACATGATTATGATGAGAAATATTTACATTCTAATGATATTAACAAACCATTCATTATTACTACTTGGAATCATGAAGACATCAATGCAAAAATTGATCAATGTGGATTAAGTGGATCACCAACACAGGTGAAACAGATAAAAAATATCGTTCTTGAGGTTGGGGAATCCAAAGAAATCGAAAATTCAGATATTGGGATTAAATCATTAATTTCTGAATTACTATCCGAACATATTATTGGATAAAAAGGGGAGAATTACGAAAATACCTATAGAGTAAATGAAATTATTCCAGTGAAACAATTAATGAATAAATTACAACAAGAATATAATGAAGAATAAAATTGTATGAAATTAATAGAAGGAAATTAAATGAATTCAAATGAAGTGTGGACATATATTGAGATACATAATGGAAAAATAGCCGATGTTTCCTTAGAATTACTCGGGAAAGCACAAGATCTTGCTAAAAAATTATCTGTAAAATGTGGTGCTATTTTACTTGGTGAAAATCTAAATACTTACTATGAAATGCTTTTTCAATATGGTGCTGATATTATTTATTCTGCCGAAGATTCAATTTTGAAAAAATATGCACCTTTACCCTATACAAAAACGGTTTGTGAAATTATTGAAAAGTATGAACCGCAAATTGTTTTATACGGTGCGACCGTTAACGGAAGAGATCTTGCTCCTCGCATTGCTTCAAAATTAAAAGTCGGGCTTACAGCGGATTGCACTGAATTACAAATCGGCGATTATGAAAAAAAGCAAAAGGGGAAAGTAAAAAAGTATAAAAATATTCTCTATCAAATCAGACCTGCATTTGGTGGAAATATTATCGCTACGATTGTTAGCCCAAATCACCGTCCGCAAATGGCAACAGTTCGACCGGGAGTTATGAAAATCAACAAACATGATAAATCAAATTCCGGAAAAGTTATTAATATAAAAACAGATATCCCACAAGAGCTTCTTATTACAGAAATAATTGAAATTATTAAAAAAGAAAAAACCGTTGATTTGAATTCATCTTCGATTATCGTTTCAGGTGGAATGGGTGTTGGTTCTAAAGAAAATTTTCAATTGATCCACAAATTAGCGAAAACACTGGGTGGTGTCGTCGGAGCTTCTCGTGCGGCGGTTGATGCGGGATTCATAAATTCCGATCATCAAGTTGGGCAAACCGGAACGACTGTTCAACCAAAATTATATATTGCTGCCGGAATTTCCGGACAGATCCAACACATTGCCGGAATGAGTAATTCAAACCGAATAATTGCAATTAATACCGATAAAGATGCGCCTATATTTCAAATTGCAAATTATGGAATTGTTGGTGATTTGAATGAAGTAATTCCAAAGTTAATAGAAACATTTAAAAAATTAAAAAAATAGATCAATAGTATAAGGATATAAATATGCCAAATTTTTTTAAAGACAATGATGATCTGATATTTCATTTTAAACATATCGACTTAAATAAAATTATTGAATTTAGAGAAGATAATTTTACAGAAGCTAATAAATATGGATATGCGCCAAAAAATCTAAATGATGCAAAAGATTCATATAAAAGAATTTTACAAATCGTAGGGCAAATTACCGGTGATGTTATTGAACCAAATGCTGCAGAAGTAGATGAAATCGGAGCAAAATTTAAAAATGGTGAGGTAACTTACGCACCCGGAACAAAAGTTGGACTTGACGCAATGAGAAAGGCTGATTTAATGGGATTTACTGTTCCGCGAAAATACGGGGGAATAAATGCGCCGATGACATTATATTGTATGGCAATTGAGATGACATCTCGTGCCGATGCCGGATTTATGAATATTTTCGGTTTACAGAGCAATATTGCAGATACGATCTATAAATATGCCGATGAAAAATTGAAAGATAAATATCTGCCAATATTATGTAAAGAAAATGTTACTTCATCAATGGCACTGACCGAACCTGATGCGGGGAGTGATCTTCAAGCTGTAATGTTAAAAGCACATCAAAATGAATCCGGGCAGTGGTTTTTGAACGGAGTAAAAAGGTTTATAACAAATGGTAAGGGTGAAATTTCATTGGTATTAGCTCGCAGTGAAGCGGGAAGTGAAGACGGTCGCGGACTTTCAATGTTTCTCTATGAACGAGATGATAAGATGAAAATTCGTAGAATAGAAAACAAATTGGGTATTCACGGATCACCAACTTGCGAACTGCAATTCAACGATGCCCCCGTATATCTAATTGGTAAAAGAAGAATGGGATTAATAAAATATGTAATGTCTTTGATGAATGAAGCGAGAATTGGTATTGCCGCACAGTCATTGGGAATCGCAGAAGCAGCATATCGCGAAGCAAAACAATATTCAGAAGAGAGAAAACAGTTCAAACAACCAATCAAAAATTTTATTGCTGTCAGCGAATTGCTTGGAAATATGAAAGTGAAAATTGAAGCCGGAAGATCACTATTATACGAAACAGCAGTAATTGTAGATATGAAAAATAGTATTGAAGAACATATTAAAAAGTATCCGGATGAAAATAAAAAATATCGTAAAGAATTAAAAAAATATACTGCTTATTCAAATATGTTGACACCGATCGTGAAAGCATTTAATACAGAAATGTCAAATGAGGTTGCTTATGACGGAATTCAAATTCATGGTGGAACCGGCTATATGAAAGAGTTTAATGCAGAAAGGCATTTCAGAGATGCAAGAATTACAAACATCTACGAAGGCACAACCCAACTTCAAGTAGTCGCTGCAATTGGTGGAATTATGAAAGGAGTTTTTGAAAATCTTATTGACGAATATGAGGAAAATAATGATTTTAATTCTCTTGAAATATTTCATAAACAAGTTCAGGCGATGGCGAGTCAAGCGAAAGATACGATTGATTTTATCAAAGAAAATAACGATAAAGATTTTCAATCATATCATGCAAGACGACTTGTAGAAATGAGCACAAAAGTAATAATTGGCTATCTGTTTTTAAGAGATGCAAATCACTCAGAAAGAAAAAAAGACGTTTTGAAATATTTCTTGGAATTTGCAATGCCGGAAGTAAAAATGAAGAGTAAAATTATTTTAAATAAAACAAAATCATTTTTAGAAAACAAATCAACAATTTTAGAAAATAAAAATTAAAGAGAAAATAATATGTTAGATCAAGAAAAAATTAAAAAAGTTTTAAACAGTATTAGACCGTCCTTACAAATGGATGGTGGTGATGTTGAACTAATTAAAATTCGCGATGACAATATTGTAGAAGTAAAATTAAAAGGAGCATGTGGCGGTTGTCCGATGGCGACAATGACTTTGAAAATGGGAATTGAAAAAGAGATGCAAAGACAAATTCCTGAAGTTAAGGAAGTTGTTTCTGTTTAGAGAGGAAAGTAAGAATAACACATAATTAGGATATATCCTAATTATATCAGTTTTATTGTTATAGTTAGGATATATACTAACTATAATGTATTTATTGCTGTAGTTAGGATATAAACTCACTATAATGTATTTTTAGCTGTAGTTAGGATATAAACTAAATATATAGTTTTCAATAATCAATTGTTTTTTACTACTTGAAACACCCCGAAAATTCAAGATAAATAAAATATTCTAATTATGTTTTTATTAATTTAACGATTTATGGAGTAAAATAACCGTGTTATTTTATTAAATTTCGGAGAAATTTAAATATGATGGCAAATTAATGGAATATTTGAAAAAAAAGCTTCACTTTTTTGCATTAACACACCTGTCCGCCTTTGGCGGAGTTAATGCACTCCAAAAAAAACAAAGCAATCTATTAATAAAATAAATTAATATGATAATATTAAAAAAAATTTAAAAATATTATTTATGTAACATGCTATGCTATCAATAGTTATACGAATTATCTTCGTTTTTTTCGGGGTGTTTCAGTTTGTCCCTACAACATCATCAAACCCAAACCATTTTTTAAATAGTTTAATAATCTGAGTTTTCATTAATTCTATATTTTGTTCTTTGCCTGATATTTTTTTAATTGATGTAACACCCTTATCTTGAATCCCACAAGG
>JAYEOX010000121.1:0-2359 GCA_034723415.1 Fidelibacterota bacterium
TTAGAGGTTTAGGAGTTTAGTAGTTTAGAAGTTTAAAAAATTAGTGTGAGAATTAAAGGGTAATAATGGGAAGAAATATAGAGTTAGATAGAGAGCAAATGAATATAGTAATAGCTGGTCATGTTGACCATGGGAAAAGCACGATCATTGGTCGAATGTTAGCTGATACAAACTCACTCCCGAAGGGAAAACTTGAACAGGTAAAAAAAACTTGTGAAAGTAATTCTAAACCCTTTGAATATGCATTTTTATTGGATGCATTAAAAGATGAACAATCACAAGGGATCACAATTGATTCTGCAAGAGTATTTTTCAAAACGAAAGCCCGTGATTATATTATTATTGATGCACCCGGGCATATTGAATTTTTAAAGAATATGGTTACCGGTGCTTCTCGAGCTGAATCTGCACTTCTCGTTATTGATGCAAAAGAAGGCGTCAGAGAAAATTCTCGCAGGCATGGATATATGATAGCCATGTTGGGAATAAAGCAGATAGCAGTGTTAGTTAATAAAATGGATCTGATCGATTATGATAGCAAGAAATATCATAAAATCGTTGATGAATATACTAAATTTTTGAAAAATATAAACATAACACCTACAACATTCATACCGGTAAGTGGTAAAAAAGGTGATAATGTTGCATCTTTATCGAAAAAAATGGGTTGGTATTCGGGAAAAACGGTTTTAGGTATTCTTGATGATTTTCAGAAGGAAAAATCTTTAATTGATAAACCATTTAGAATGCCTGTTCAAGGTGTGTATAAATTTACAAAACACGGTGATAATAGAAGAATTATTTCCGGTTTAATAGAAACAGGTCAAATTGCTATTGGAGACGAGATCATTTTTTATCCATCGGGCAAAAGAAGTACAATAAATTCTATTGAGGAGTTCAATACACCGAAACAAAAATTAGCAGAAGCGGGAAAATCTATTGGTTTTACATTAGATGAACAAATCTATATTACAAGGGGCGAGGTAGCAACAAAATCATCCGAAAAAAAACCACATATAACAAGCAGAATTTTAGTAAATATTTTTTGGATGGGTAAAATTCCATTTGAAAAAAATAGGGAATATTATCTGAAAATCGGTACTATAAAAGTTGCTGTTAAACTGGAAAAAATTAAAAAAATAATTGATGCTTCAAATCTTGATCTAAATTTAAAAAAAGAAAAAGTTGAACGACACGATGTAGCCGAATGTATTCTAAAGTTAAATGGAGCAATTGCATTTGATCTGGCTAATGAAATTGCAACAATGAGTAGATTTGTAATAATTGATAATTATGAAATCCGTGGTGGTGGAATAATTAATGATGCACTGGAAGATAAACAAGCTTGGGTTCGAAATCATGTGATGTTAAGAAATTTCAAGTGGGAAAAAAGTATGATCCAGCCAAACAGGCGATCAGAAAAATATAATCAAAAACCTGCTTTAATATTACTTACCGGAAAAAGAGACTCAGATAAAAAAATTGTAGCAAAAGAATTAGAGGCAAAGTTATTTGAAGATGGAAAGATCGTTTATTTTCTCGGTATTGGCAATGTATTATATGGAGTTGATGCAGATATAAAAACAAAAAAGAGAGATACAAATAAATATAGACAAGAGCATATTAGAAGATTAGCGGAAGTAGCTCATATATTATTAGATTCCGGTGTGATCTTAATAGTTACTGCAATTGATCTAACACAAGATGATCTGGAAATAATAAAAGCAATTGTATCGAAAGAAGAAATTAGAACAATATGGGTTGGTGATAATGTAACTACTGATATTGTTTTGGATGATCAGATATATCAAGGTGAAAAACCGAAGATAGCAGCAGAAAAAATTAAAAAATCGCTACAAGAAATAGGGGTTATCTTTAAACCATGGTAATTGAAATTAAATATTATTCAAAAAAAATTAAAAAAAAAGAGATAAAACATAAAATTTTGCTGATAAACGAAGAAAATAACCGATTTGTTCCCAAAAAAATGGAAATATTTAAATTTTTTCTTGACAATCACATAAAAAATAGATAATATTGTGATGTATGTCACAAAAGAGAGTGAAAAAAGTGAATTTTTTAACTAAATGAGGAGGAAATGAATGATGAAACGAATTTTATTTTTCGTTTTTGCAATTGTAGTCCTAATACCTACCTTTGTTTTTTCTGTATCATCAGGAAAAATAACTGGTACCGTAAAGGATGCAAAAACAGGTGAGCCATTGGCGGGAGTTAATGTTACGCTCGTAAACACAGACATGGGAGCCGCTACAGGTGTTGATGGATATTTTGCCATCTTAAATGTTCCTGTCGGTGTATATGATGTGAGAGCTGACATTATTTCACATAGGGCAATGGT
>JAYEOX010000122.1:0-2339 GCA_034723415.1 Fidelibacterota bacterium
TATTTGCCATAAAAATTTAGAGGCAAAATCATTAAATAAAAATCTTGCCAAAATAATTTTAAGAGATAAAAAAGGTATTGAGCACGATATCTTATTTTCAGAAATTGTCGGTGAAAAATGTACTTATGTTATTTATAAAAATCGTGTTGACTCTTTCGGAGACGACTCCGATCATTATATAAATTTTTTTGGCGAAAGTTCGGATTTTTAATAATATTTATATTTTTAATTTTTCCCTAAATATCATCATTTCAACTTTAACAGTTTAAGGTTTAATTTTTTCTAACAGTATCTTTTTGATGTTCTTCCCATTCTATTTGATGAATTCCTTTTTTCTCTTGTGAATATGCGAAAGTGCCAATTACAATAATCATTATTACAATCAATTTCTTCATCAATTCACTTTCCTTTTTTTATTTCTATTCTATTACTCCAATAATTTATTCACTATTTTCAACATAATTATTTACAATACTCAATAATTCATCTCCGTATTTTTCCAACCTCGCTTTCCCGATACCATAAATATTCAACAATTCATTTTCGGTTTTCGGATAAGAATTACAGATATCAATAAGTGTTGTGTCATGAAAAATTGTATATGGTGGTAGATTTTTTTCATCTGCAATTTCTTTCCTTCGCTTTCTTAATATTTCAAATAATTTTTCATCATAATCTTTTGCAATCATTCTCTCTTTTACTTTAGTTTTTTCCTCAATCAAATTGCCAAAGTATTTCTTTTCGTTTCGCAATATTTTATCCGCTTCTTTAGTAATTAACAAACTTCCATATTGCTCATCTTTTCTAATTATTTTTTCGCGAATTAATTGTCGTGAAAGATGAAGCCACTGTTTATACGAAAGGTCTTCACCAATTCCATAAGTTGAGATTCTATCATGTCCTTTTTCAAATATTCGCTTCTCTTCCGAACCACGCAATATTTTAATTATATGATTTGCTCCGAAAAACTGATCTGTGCGATAAATACATGAAAGAAATTTTTGCACAGGAATTGTTAGATCTTCTTCCACTTCTTTCTCTTTAGTACAATTATCACATGTCTGACAATTTTCTTTTTCGTATTCCTCTCCAAAATAATTAAGTAATACTTTTCTTCTACATTTTTTCGTTTCAGCAAAATTTATAATTGCTTCCAAATGTGCATAAGCAACTTTTAATTCCTTTCCTTTTTTGTCTCTAAAGAAAAATTTAATATTGTGTATATCGCCATAACTAAATAGTAGTAAACAGAAAGCATCTTCACCATTTCTTCCCGCTCGTCCGATTTGTTGATAATATGTCTCGATATTTTTGGGTAAATTATAATGAATTATTGTCTTAACATCAGGTTTGTCAATTCCCATTCCAAATGCGATAGTTGCTACAATTATTTGAACATCATCTTTTATAAATTTTTCTTGATTAATCTTCCGCTCTTCATTCTCTAATCCCGCGTGATAATTCAATGCGGAATATCCTCTGTCAATCAATCGATTGGTCAATTTGTCAACTCCTTTTCGAGTAGCACAATAAATTATTGAAGATTCATTTGGAAATTTATCAAGAAAATTTGTCACTTGATTTGTAGGATCTGATTTTGGAATAACTTCGAGAAATAAATTTTTCCTATCGAAACTTGATTTAAATAGATTGTATTTTTCTAATTTTAAATTCTCGGCGATATCATTTTGAACTCTCTTTGTCGCAGTTGCAGTCAATGCAATCACAGGAATATTTCCCATTTTTTTTCTCAAATCGACAAGTTCTCTATATTCAGGCCGAAAATCATGCCCCCATTCAGAAATACAATGTGCTTCATCAATAGCTAAATATTCAACTTTAACCGATTGTAAAATATTTTGAATGAATGGCAATAATGCAGTTTCCGGAGCAATAT
Source organism: Fidelibacterota bacterium (assembly GCA_034723415.1). GTDB lineage: Bacteria > Fidelibacterota > Fidelibacteria > Fidelibacterales > Fidelibacteraceae > TCS52. The sequence continues at coordinate 1,898 of JAYEOX010000122.1, forward strand.
ACAAAAGATCAATTTTATTACTTCTGATATTTGCTATTACCTCATTATATTCTTTTTTGGGCAATGAACTATTTAAATAATTCGCCCTAATGCCAAGCTCTAATAACTGGTTAACTTGATTTTCCATCAAAGAAATTAACGGAGATATTACAACCGCTAATCCATCTAAAATCAATGCAGGGATTTGATAACAGAGCGACTTCCCACTTCCGGTTGGCATTATTACGACACTATTTTCTTTGAGTAAAATTTTCTCTATTATTTCATATTGATATTTACGAAATTTTTTGTAGCCGAATACATCCTGTAATTTTTGAAGTGCCTTTTCTTTTAAATCATTTTTTCCCATTCCCTTTTCCTTTCTCCTTTTTCCCTTCTCCCTTCACAGCATCAATCTCCAATAACTAATGTCTCTTTATATTCGTGTTTTTTATCATTTACA
>JAYEOX010000123.1:0-8287 GCA_034723415.1 Fidelibacterota bacterium
ACAATGAAATAAGTCAATCCTGCCATCCAAATATAGGAAAACAATGTTGAATATGCCGAACCGATCATACCGAATTTTTGTATTAATATTATATTCAAAATTATATTTAAAATTGCAGCAGAACCTGTAATAAATGGGAACACCCAAGTTCTTTCAGTAAAAAATATTGGTGGCTGAAAATTAATATAAAAACCCAAAAATATATATGAAGCTAAAATGACCGGAACTACCGGTTCTGCACTCCAATAAGTTTCGCCAAGCAATGTGAATGAGCCGATTTTTAAAGTAATAATATTATGTATAAAAATACTCACAATCAAAAAGGCACTTACCATAACAAAAGTAAAAACTGTTAGTATTCGTGCGAAAAGTTTAGGTGCTTTTGGATCTTTATCTTTACTAAGAAAAAATGGCTGCCATGCATATTTAAAAGCAGTTACGATTACAAGCATAAAAATTCCAAGTTTATATCCGGAAGAATAAATTCCTTGAGTAGCCGTATCTGTATAAATTTCTAACATATTTCTACCAATTAATTCTAGAATCATAATTGCTATGCCACTAAAAATAAAAGGTGTTCCAAACCGCATCATTTTTTTCCATAATTTCGTGGAAGTATTGAATGTGAAATTTTTAATAGCGAGTGGAATTAACACTAAAAAACTAAATGATGATGCTATAATATTGCTAATAAAAGCCGCTTCAATTCCCCATTTTAAATAGCCTATCAAGATGATATTTGAAATAAAATTTATAGAGACATTTGTTACCATAATTATCATAAAAACTATCGGCCTGTTATTCATTCGCAAATAAAGTAATGGAATTGCTATAAATGTGTCTAAAAATAAAATTATTGATGCATATTTAATAAACAAGCCATAACCATTAAGACCGGGAAGGATTGATGCGATGGAATCAGAAAAAATAAAAATGATAGTTGAAAAAATGGCACCTGTAACAATCAATGAAGTAATTGCTGTACTAAAGACGGAACTTTTACTAAATCTATCTCCTTTTTTTGAAAAAAATCTTAGAAAAGCAGAATCAATTCCATAACGATAAATTACATTCATAAAAGCAATGTCAGTAAATACAAGAACAATAATTCCATATTTATCAGTTGCCTTGAAAACATTGGTATAAAATGGTGTTAATAAAAATGGGATCAAGCGAGTTAATACATAACCAAGTCCATAAATAATTGTATGCTTTCCAAGTTGTTTCATTCCTGTGCTCAAATTCAATTTTCCTTATTTAAATTTTCAATGATTGTTAGAAATTTATGATTAACTTAATAAATATTCATTTTATTAACTATTATTATTTCTAACCATCTAAACTCCTAAACTCCTAAACCTCTAAACTTTTTTAAATATCAATTGTAAATGTATCTCTGAATATTCCGTTTGCTCCAAATGACTCTTTAAATCGTGCGAGTCCAAAATTCGGCTCCATATTCACAGTGAAAATCCCATAATCAAGATATTTGAATTTTCGTTTTATGCTATCTTCGATAATCTCTTTGAATAACAAATTCACCGCTCTGAATTCCTGATATTTTTCGTCATGAGAAATATAAAAAGCAAGTGTAACAAGTGGATTTACATCAAACATCACAGTTCCGGCAACCATCGTGTTTTCCAAAAATGCTCCATAAAGTCGAATTCTATTTGGATAAATTTTTACGATTTTTTTCAACTCTTCTAACGAATGTGTCGGTTGAACATTATGACGAATTTTTAAATTACTTTTTAGTATATTGTAGAACTTTTTATAATCATTACTTCTGCGAATTTCAATTCCTTTTTTTTCTGCTTTCCTGAATGCAGTTCGTGATGTTTGTTTGAATTTTTTGACATTTTCCTCTATTGTATTTTCCAACAATAAAATTGATGATATCTCTCTTTTTAAATATGAAAAATTGTTTTTTATTAATGCAAATTCAATATAATTTGTCATTTTTTTATTATAAATCACAGGTGGTGGAGTTAAAATTATTTTATTAAAATTTTCTTTTTCTGCATATTGTAATAATCCTTCTACAATATCAAATCCTTTTTTTATTGACTGATCACAAGGATAAACAATTCCTCCATAACTTGCACCTTTATGAGAATGCAAAATTTTCATTCCAGCTTCTTCATACTCTACTGCCGGTAATAATCCAACTATTTTCTCTCTCTTTTTAAAAAATAGTGAATGGTCTTTAAATCTATCTTTTGGATGATAATTGATAAATTTTCGTTCGTGAAATATTGTGCCATTATTTGAAATACTTACAAAATTATTCCAATCATCTTTTCTATCATTTTTAAATTTAATAACTTTAATCATATCTTACTTTCTTCTTTTTTGTATTTTTTTCCATGTTCTAATGTTGTCCAAAAGCTCTTCTTTTGATTTAACAAAATTTACTTTAGTTGGTAAGGATTCCAAGAAGTATTTTCCATACTGTTTAAAACTCAATCTATTATCTAAAAATAGAGCGATTCCTTTATCATTTTTAGAACGGATCAATCGTCCAAAACCTTGCTTGAATTTTATTATTGCTTCCGGGATTGAATAATACATAAATGGATTCTTGCCTTCCTTTTGAATTTTTTCTGAAATTGCTTGTACAATTGGTTCATTTGGAACTGCAAAAGGTAATTTCAACATTGCTAACATCTCTAAAGAATCTCCCGGAATATCTACACCTTCCCAAAATGATTCAGTGCCAATTAATGTTGCAGATTTCATATCTTTAAATCTTTTTAATAACGCACTTCTTGATGCTGAACCAATTTGATAAATTAATGGAATTTTTGAACTTCTATATGGATTTTTCATGTTGTCAATTAAGTTCATTATAGAATAATATGAAGTAGTTAAAACAAGTGTTCCAAATTCAAACTCTTTGTTTATTTCAGATATCAGTTCAGCAACTTTTTCGTCGTGCCGTTTGTTTCCGGGTTTACCTAAATAAGTTACAACCCATATAGAGCTTTGACTTTCATAATCGAATGGTGATTGAAACATTTTTGTTACCAACCGCTCATTCTCAACTAAATCAAATCCCGTTGTCTTAAGAAAATATTTAAATCTATTCGATACAGTAATTGTTGCGGATGTTGCAATAACTGAATATTTATCCTTTAATATTTTATTATAAATTTCCTCATTTACTTCAACCGGCGATGAATTTATTCTAATATTTAAACTTTTACTATCCTTAGGTATCTCATACCAATAGACCCAGTTAGCTTCTTTTGGTTCAAGTATAAATTTTACATTATCAATAACTTCAAACAATTCACTCGCATAATTAATTAATCTTTCATATTCATCTTTTAAAGCTTCTTGTTCTTCGACTGAAAGATTTTTCAATTCAATTAGAAAAGTATCCAATTCTTTTTTAATCTCTGCTAAATTATATAAATAATCTATGTAAGATTCTAATTCCTGAAAAGGATAGTTGTCCGGTTTGAAGCGTTCCTTCAATAGATATTTCTGTTCAGCAGGTCTAATATTTAAATTAATATATTTTAAAAATTCTTTATAAAATTCAATGTTTACTTCTAAGGTATTTATTATAAGTGTTTCAATTTTCGATAATCTGCTAATTATTATTTCTTCATCATCTTTTTTCCATTCTGCTCTCTTCCCTACAATTCTCGAAATATCAACTAATAAACCGTAATTGTCTTTCCCACGTTTATAGAATTTCTCCAAAATTTGTGAAACAGCCCAAGGTGAAATTTCCTTAGCAAAATATTGATATGCACTTTTTACCAAATTATGTGCCTCATCAATTATTAAAATTGGTGAATTCGGGAATATACTTTTTACATTTGAAGCATCGCTTAATAACAAAGAGTGATTTATAATTATCAGATCAACATGATAACTTAATTTTCTGATCTTACCTAAAAAACATCCGTTATAATCGGCACATCTTTTTGTTGTACAATATCCGGGTTCACTGCAAATCATGCTCCATAATTTAACATTGAATTTTTTCCTAAATCCACTATTTTCTTCAATGTCACCGGTATTTGTTTCTCTTAGCCAAACCAATAACGGTAAGAGATTAATTCTATCTTCAAAATGAACATAATCATCAATATTTGTAAGAAGATAATTCCATTTAGTTAAACAAATATAATTATTTCTTCCTTTTAAAATTATTGCATTGAAATCCTCATCGATATTTTCGTGAATAAATGGTATCTCTTTATTGAATAGTTGATCCTGCAGATTTTTTGTTTTTGAAGATACAATTGCACTTACTTTATTTTTTCTATTTGCTTTGATCCATTTAATTGCAGGAATAAGATAACCCAAGGATTTTCCGACACCGGTTTCAGCTTCACCAACAAGATAATTACCTTTATTAAATGCTTCTATAACATTTTGGGAATAATCTAATTGACCAATTCTTAATTCATAATTAGGAAGTTTCTGTGATAGAATTCCATTATATCCAAAAATATCCTCAATCTCTTGACTGTTTGATTTATTAAATGATCCTTGTTCATCTTCATTATCATCAGCTGTTTCATCTTCATTGTCAGAAAAATTGCCAAATACATTTACAGGCATTTCGTGTCCGGGTTTAAACTTCTCCCTTTCTGTTCTACCGATTTTTTTATAATAATCGAGAATATTATGATATAAATGATAATTCGGAATATTAACTAATGGTGCTACGATTTTTTGTATTTGTTCATAAATAGGATAGTCATAATGCAACATAATTTTTAATAATTCGAGTAATAAATAACCTGTGTTTTCAGTGTCCGCATCTGCTCTATGTGCATTTTCTGTCTGCAAATTAAAATGAGCCACTAATGTTTCTAATTTTCTATCATGTAAATAATACAAGAATATTCGTGATAATTCTAATGTATCAATTACTTCATTCTTAATTCCTTTTTTAAAATGAGTATTTAAAAATCTTAAATCAAAGGAAATATTATGACCTACTACAGGAAAATCCTCTAAAAAGTCGCTTACTTCTTCTATCCTCTCAGAAAACGGCTTTTCATTTTCTACCATTTCATTTGAAATATTTGTCAGCTCTTGAATAAACTTCTGAATATCATTCCTTGGTTTACAAAAAAACGAAAGTGTTTTAACCAACTTTTTATTTACAAATTTTGAAGCTGCGAATTGTATAATATCATCATTTTCTTCATTTAATCCTGTTGTCTCAACATCAACAACTACAAATGTTTCTAATCCTGTATATTGTAAAAATTCTTTTGGAATATTCATAAAAATTAAACCCCTTAAAATACTTTGATAATATCCAAAATAAGTGAGGGTTTACGCCATGCCACTATTTTGAACACTTTTACAACAGATCTTTTTTCAATTGGGATTGCTGAAACTTTTTTAGCTATATGATTAAAATCATCATCAGTTAAACTCACTATAAAATTCTTTATTTTGTATAATCGTTCGTGATTTTTTCCATCTGCTTTATGCCAATCTTTTTCATATTGTTTTAAAAAACTTTCACTTAAATCATTTTTTTCAATTGCCTCTGCAACTCTTCTTCCAGCTATTTTTCCATTACGCATTCCAGATAAAATTCCACCTCCTGTCATTGGATTTGCTGTATGAGCAGCATCCCCGATAAGCACAAGGCCATTTGTAACGATTTTATCCAATGTCTTTGTTAAAGGAATTCCACCAGCTGTATAATTCAATATGGAACAATTCGGAAAATATTTATCTAAAAAATTATCCAACTTTTCCTTCGGTTTTCCAGAATCGCAACGATCGCCTAAAATTCCAAGCCCAATATTTGCAATATCTTTTCCCTTTGGAAATATCCACAAATATCCACCGGGAGCATACTTATCTCCAACATAAAATTGCATAGTATTTGGATCAATATTTATTCCCGATACAACTGCTTGAATACCTGACCCAATATCACACATTTTTAAAGCAGTTTTTAAACCGGCAAATCTACCAATTCTGCTTTCAACTCCATCGGCACCAATTACAATTTTTGAATTTAATATTAATTCTTTACCGAGAATATTTGCTTTTACACCATTTACAAAGCCATCATCTGAAAATGTTAGGCCGTGAACATACGATTTTGTCTTTACAGTAACTCCGGATTGAGAAGCAAGCAAAGCAAGATCATTATCAAAAATACGACGATCTAAAATATAACCATAATCTTTTTTTTCAAATTTTACTTTTACTGATGTATTATCCGGTGAAATTATATCAATTTTATCAATTTTTGTTTTAACCCATTTTTCATCTACTTTAACTAATTTTTTTAAACTTTCTACTCCAACTCCTTCAGCACATCTAACAGGTACACCAATTTCTCTGTCTTTCTCAAGCATTAATACAGATGCACCATCTTTTGCAGATTCCAATGCTGCCATACTACCTGCAGGTCCACCACCAACTACAATCACATCCCAATTAGTTTTCATCATTTACCTCCAAAGCACCAAGTGGACAGATCTTAACACAAAGATTACAATCAATACATTTGTCGTTATCAATTTCAATCTTCGCTTCAAATAATTCAATGCAATCTACCGGACAAACAGATACACAAGTGCCACAATAATCACATAATTTCTCGTTAATATCTATCATTTTTACTCCTAATCATTCTTTACTGAAAATGTCGGATAATTCAAATCAAATCTATTTTTATAATACCATCTGCTCAGAAAAAAGGTTATAGTAACTAATCCCAAATACCAAATATGAAAAACAACTACAACCATAGAGAGGAAAAATACTCCATAGCGTATTGCCCTTAATGTTTCTTTTACAGTTTCTTTAAAATATGCTATTGTGAAAAACGGAAGTGACAATAAGGAAGGAATTAATATTTTAAAATCCATATTTACAATAGCAATAAATATAGTAAGAATCATGAGTATTAATGCAAATAATAATGTCGTTTTTACACCATGTTTTACAACCATAGTATCCTTATTATCAAGTTCATCACCTTTCTCATCAGGAATTGTTGTTAATAAATAAACTGATGCAAATGCCAAAAGATATGGTAAAAAATCTAATAATACTTGAACAGAAATTTCTTGAAAAGAATGAATAATAGACCATCCCATTAACATGCTCAATAAACCACCCATCATATTTGATAAAATACCTAATAATGGCTTTCCTTTCCAATTAAATGGCTGGTAATCATATAGAATTCCCCAGAAAAGTAACTGCAACAGTCCGCAGAGTAAAAAAAGTATATTACCCAGTGAACCAATAAAAAATATTATCAGTAAAATTACCATTTCCCATTTTGCAAAATTATATGAGATATGATCATCTGCAATTAAAAATAGTTTTTCGTTTATTTTATCTGTTTTTACATCAACTAATTGATTCATTATAAACAATGCTCCCATTAACATTGTAAACAATAAAAGGTAATAAATTAATTCCAAATCAGGTAAAAACGATATGCTATTGATATCATCATTCGTTGCAATTATCACTCCCATCAAATACATCGTCCAAGTAGGGAAAAAGAGAGTTGGTCTCAACACAAATAAATAATCAAAATATTTTAACAACCTATTATTTTTCATCATTCCTCAAAAAATTATATATTGTTTATAACTATCATTCCTAAAATCGTTCCGCTAATATCAAAAACTATATCTTTCCAGCTGAAAAGTGGATTTTTTTCTCGTCTAACATCAAAGATTTCCTTAACTAATCCACTTGTTAAACTAATACTTACACTCCATTTTTTACATTTAGCATCATCATCAAAAATAAAATTATTTAATTGATAATAAGTATCCATTGTAATGATAAAACTTGTGCTAAAATGTTGCCATTTATCAAAAGATAACCATTTATCTTCCGGTTGTATAACTGAAAATTTGTGCGGAATTTTAATATGTGAATTGGCAAAAAGAAAATTACTTCCACAAAATAGAATCAAAATTATTAACAGTATTTTTTTCATTTATCTATAACACTCTTGTTGTAAAATTTCAAATTTATTCTGTTCGTTCTTGTTAGTTTTTGTTCGTTGCCAATACACATTTTCCTACTTCGTTTTTGTTAGCTTTTGTTCGTTGCCAATACACATTTCCCTACTTCGTTTTTGTTAATTTTTGTTCGTTGCTAATACACATTTCCCTACTTCGTTTTTGTTAATTTTTGTTCGTTGCCAATACACATTTCCCTACTTCATTTTTGTTAGTTTTTGTTCGTTGCCAATACACATTTCCCTACTTCATTTTTGTTAGTTTTTGTTCGTTGCCAATACACATTTCCCTACTTC
>JAYEOX010000123.1:8387-11707 GCA_034723415.1 Fidelibacterota bacterium
GCAACATATTTAACAAAAACAAACCAAATATTACCAATTGATAATTTTTGCGCCGGAACTTTTTTCCCAATAATCGCAAAAAATATGTTAGAATTAAACCATTCATTTGACCCGGATTGTAAAGCATTCAGTGATTTTTTGTAACCATATTTCCATCCGATAAAAATTGCAATTAACAATCCTCCACCCGGCAAAAGAATATTAGCAGAAAGGAAATCCACAATATCAAAAAAGTTTTTGTGAAAAAATTGGAAATCTTTCAATAAACCAAAAGACATCGCAGAAGGAATTCCAACTAAAAATGTTACAAAAGCACTGATAATTACAACCCAATGTCTGGAATAATTTTTGTGATCAACAAAGTATGAAGTAATTACCTCTAATAGAGAAACAGCAGATGTCAAAGCAGCGATAGAAAGAAGTAAAAAGAATAATATCCCAAAAATATTTCCACCCGGCATTTTATTGAACACAGTTGGTAAAACATTAAATATTAATCCGGGACCATCGGCTGGATCGAATCCCATCGAAAATACAGATGTAAATATTGCAATTCCGGCAACAATTGCAATAAATGTATCCAAAAAGACAACCCATAAGGCACTTGTTAAAATATTATCATCTTTACTAAAGTAACTTCCATAAGTTATAATAGCTCCCATTCCTAGACTCAAAGTAAAAAATGCATGCCCAAGAGCAGTCAAAATCACCTTTCCATTAATGCTTCCCCAATTTGGTTTAAATAAAAATGCTAATCCTGCAGAACCGCCCTTTAAAGAACTCCCCCAAACTGCAAGAAATATTAAAATTACTAATAAAATCGGCATTAATAATTTGGAATATTTTTCAATACCTTTTCTAACACCTGAGAAAACAACATAAACACTTAATGATATAAAAATTAATTGCCAAGAAATTATCCAAAATGTACTAGAAGTTTGATCTCCAAAATAATTTGATGCTAATTCTACGGTAGTGAAATCATTAAATGTACCTCTTAATCCTTCAATAAAATATCCCAATGACCAACCTGCAACAACATTATAATATGAAAGTATAACAAATGCTGTAAAAATCCCCAAATATCCCACAATTGACCAAAATGGACTATTGTTAGATAATTTTTTATATGCTCCAACAACATTTAATTGAGATCTACGACCGATAATTAATTCTGAAATAAAAATTGGAATACCGATCAACAGAATACTGATCAAATAAACTACGATAAATGCTGCTCCGCCATTCTCTCCTGCAATATATGGAAATTTCCAAATATTTCCAAGCCCAACTGCACTTCCTGCCGCAGCTAAAATAAATCCAAAATTACTTCCCCAACTTTCTCTTTTGCCTTTCATATTTTCCTCAGAATCTGATTGTTAAAAATAAATTGTAATTTTTATTGTCTCCATAGAATACGATATCTCCCTCTGGAAACCCACTTAAATGGGCATCTACAAGTGCATCAACAATACCATAAATATATCCACCGACAGAATACCAAATATATTTGTTTCTTGAATCCTCATAATATTGTTTGTCCGGATCTTCCAAATGTAAATCATGATAATGAAATGATTTATAGATCCAATAGCTGTCAATTCCCACTACTAAAGCCGCCTTTAACCATTTTTCATTATAGATTTGACCGGCACCGGGACATAGAGTAGCAAATGCAACAGCAACTTTGGGATTTTTGTAATCAGTAGAATCGATTTGGGATATGCCCTTTGAAACCATAAATAATGTTATTATTGTAAAAATTATTACTTTCATTATTTTCATCTATTTTAATGCCTTAATGGTACAAATCTAACATCTGTTATTTTTCTTGAAACCCATTTTGTATTCTTTTGTTCAAAGATCAATAATTCTTGAAATATCTTCCCAACCGGTAAAATTAATTTCCCATCTGGTTTTAATTGTGCAAATAACTTCTTCGGAACTTTATTTGGTGCAGCTGATAACATTATAACATCATAAGGAGCATTTTTGGAGAAACCATCATATCCATTTGCTTTATTAATAGAAACATTTTTTATTTCCAATTCTTTTATTGTATTAATGCTTCTCTTAATTAATCTTTTTTCTATTTCAATCCCTGTTACATTTTTAACCAATAGTGATAATAACGCACAAACATAACCGGAACCTGAGCCAATTTCCAAAACATTAAATTGTGAATTTAGATCAAGTTCTTCAAACATTAATGCAATAATATATGGCTGAGATATTGTTTGACCATAACCAATAAATTGCGGTCCGTCCCAATAAGCATTTTGGCGATTTCCTTCCGGAATAAATATGTGTCTTGGAATTGTTAAAAATGCTTCTAAAATATTTTTATCTTTTATACCATAATTCTTAAGTTGACGCTCAACCATTGCTTTTCTTTCAGCATATTTACCATAAGATTTATTAATATTTGTATTACGCAATATTACTACTTTTATTTTTTAAATATTTGCTTTGAAAATGGGAAGATATTTGTTCATTTTAGGTTACTAATTACCTTTCTATTTTTTATATGTTTTCCTTTTTGTACTTCTTGGTTTATCAATTTTTACTATTCGTCCATTAGCTATCTTAAATAAAATTTTAATAATTTTATATTTTGAGAAAGATTTAGCTGACGAAATAATAATTGTTTTATTGTTTTCTTTTATCATGTTTTTAATATGATAATTAAATTTTGTAATAAACTTATCGTCAATTTTTAAATATGGTTCATCTAATAATATTAGTTCTTTGTTCTCTAAAAGAATTTTAAGTAATTCTATCTTTCTAAATATTCCAAAAGATAATTTTCCTCGACTAATATTTGCATATTCTTTTAAATCAAATTTTTCAAGTATCGACATCGCTTCAGAATAAGCATTTACAGATGATATTTTTTGCGCCTTTAATGTATCAATTAAATATTGTAAAACATTTTTTCTTTTCCAAAAAGGACTTTTTTCCTTTAAATAACTTATTTTCTTTTTTGCTAAAGATCTTGAATATTCATTTTTTTCACTTGATTTGTTTTTAAAAATTATTTTTCCTGAATCTTGCTTTCTTTCGTGAGCAATAACATCCATTAATAAAGTTTTCCCGGAATCATTATCCCCTTGAATTTGATAAATTACTCCCGGATATATAGTCAATGAATATATTTCTATTTTTTTGTTTTTTCTCTTCAATTTTATATTTTGTAAATCTATAAGTGGTTCACTCATATGAATCCTCTCTTTTGTTGTAAATTATATATCTTCCCATTTTTCAAATAACATATTAATTTATTAAATATTTTTTAATATCTCAACTAAAATAAATTTTTA
>JAYEOX010000124.1:0-2330 GCA_034723415.1 Fidelibacterota bacterium
CTGCTCATGATTATATTAAAGAAAAGATAGAAAATACAAATTAAAAGCTGTAAAATTGCAATAGGTTATGAATATATTCTTCAACATTTTTCCGTGTATTTGGTGACTATTTTTTTAATTTAAAAAATACTTGCTTTTTAATATAAGATAGTTTAGCTTTCAATCGTAAATAAATTGGAGGGAATGAATGAAGTATAAATTAAATTATTTAGAAACAATACCTTTATTATTTGAGGAAACAATAAGAAAAAATAGAGATATTGTTGCCTTTTATGAAAAAAAAGGTGGTGAATGGTTAGGAACAACCTATAAGCAAGCTCGTGATACGATCGAGAATATTGCTATGGGATTAGAAAAACTCGGTTATCAAAAGAGTGACAGGATTGGATTATTATCAGAAAATCGTCCTGAATGGATTATGACAGACATGGCTTGTGCACATTTTGGATTTGTTTCAGTACCCATTTACTCCACTTTGATACCAAAGCAAATTTCATACATCATTAGGAATTCCGGATTAAAAATAATTTTTGTGTCAAATCAAGAACAGGCAGAAAAAATCATAAAAATTAAGCAACAATTAAATCCATTACAACAATTAAATCCATTACATCAAATTAAAAAAATGATCGTTTTTGATAGTCACATTCATTACCCACAAGAATGGATAATTAATTTTTCTGAATTACTTGATATTGGTGAAAAACATAAGAAAAAAGTTAGCTATTCTTTGGAAGATGAAGGTAAAAATAGAAAAAAAGAAGATCTGTGGACTCTCATCTATACTTCCGGAACAACCGGAGATCCAAAAGGAGTAATGCTTACACACTTTAATCTTGCAACAAACATACAATCTGCTCAATCGGTTATTCATTTTAAACCAAATAGAAGATGGCTTTCATTTTTACCATTAAGTCATAGTTTGGAGAGAACGGCTTCTCAACTGAACTTTTGGTTAGGATCTACTATTTATTTTGCAGAAAGCATTGAAAAAATCGGTGAAAATTTAAAGGATGCAAAACCTCATCATATTGTATCTGTACCAAGGATCTATGAGAAAATTTATGCCAAAATACTTGATGGCGTTAGTAAATCTTCTCCTGCAAAACAAAAAATATTTCATTGGGCAAAGTCAATTGGTAGTGAAGTTTCAAAAAAGTATATTCAAAAAAATAAAAAGCCAACAGGTATACTAAATATTAAATATCAAATTGCAAAAAAATTGGTGTTCAATAAAATCAGTGCTGCACTTGGTGGCGAATTTATGTTTGGTATTTCAGGAGGTGCACCTTTACCAAAAGTTATTGGCGAGTTTTTTGCTGCTGCTGGCATAATAATATTAGAAGGATTTGGTTTAACAGAAACAACTCCAATAACAAATGCAACTTTATTAGACAATATTAAATTTGGAAAAGTCGGGCCTACGATTCCTGATGTCGAGATGAAAATTGCAAAAGATGGCGAAATACTTTTTAAAGGTCCGAATATTATGAAAGGATATTATAAAAACCCAAAAGCAACAAAAGAGGTAATTGATAGTGACGGTTGGTTTCATTCCGGTGATATTGGATTAATTGATGAAGAACAATGTTTGCAAATTACCGATAGAAAAAAGAATATAATCATAACTTCTGGTGGAAAAAATATCGCACCGGCTAATATTGAACAACAATTATCAAAATCATTATTAATTGACCAAATCATTGTATTGGGAGATAATCGTAAATTTTTAATAGCTGTGATTGTTCCTGTACGTGAAAAAATTGAAGAATTAGCATCTATTCATCATATTTCATATAATAGCTATAAAGAATTATTAGAAAAATACACCACTTATGAAGTAGTAGAAAATGATCTTAAAAATTATCAAACTGACTTAGCACAATACGAACAAATTAAAAAATTTATTCTAATAGAAAAACCATTTACTATTGAAAATGGAAGCTTAACTCCAAGTATGAAAATTAAACGAAAAGTAGTAGAAGATAAATATAAAGATGAAATAAATTTATTATATGAATAAAAGAAATTTATTGAATAGCTTTTTACAATAAATAACACGAATAGTAATATTATAACAATCTATAATTTACAATTTTGGGTTCTTCTTTGTGTTCCTGGTGATTTTGTTTTTTTACAACTAATTTATTAGCAACAACCCCCAGTGAAATATACTTTGCATTTCACTGAGCAGACAAAAACGAACTTTTATTAGACACTAATTTCACTAATTAATATGAATTTTAAATAAATTTCGAATCAAATTTCGAATTCCAAATCCAATTCCATTCTTCTCCATGTGTATCCTCCTAATCCGCATTATCCGCGCT
>JAYEOX010000125.1:0-11623 GCA_034723415.1 Fidelibacterota bacterium
CAATAACAATTGTAATTCTAATCCATTCAATAGCTCCCAAAATTAAAACTATCTGAACTAATCTGGCAATCCAAACTCGTTTAACAAAAAGAGTAAATGGTAAAATTACACAAAAAATTACAAGTGGTAACCAACCTGCTTTATTAAAATGTGCACCAAGTAACAACAAACTCAAAATTATTGGGGAAAATATAAGAATATTTATCATTATTTCTCCAAATCCTAATTTATCATTGCTATTTATTTCACTATCACTACTTATTTTTAACATATAAACTTCATTGTCATTTTGCTATCTCTTTAATCAATTATAAGATACAAAATTATATTACTATCTTCAAAATAAATTTGAGACATTTTATGTTTAAAAAATATTTAGATTTATATATTAAAAGTTTTAATCTAAAAAAAGTCTCAGATACTAAATTAAATCGATATGGAATTTATTTAATCAATTATTCTTTAGGTTCCAAATGAACCATAACATCAATTATTTTTGGATTGCCTTTTATTAGGGCATTTTTGACTTCTTCAGAAATTATATGTCCTTTTGTTACCGATAAGTTGCCATCTACTTCCAAATGCAGATCTAAATAAATAGAACTTCCTAATTTTCTCGTCCTTATTTTATGAAATCCCATTACATCATCATTAGTTTTTATGATCTTAGAAATATAATTAATTTCTTTTTGGGATACGCCGGTATCAATGAGCTCTTTGATATTTTTGAAAATAATATCAAAAGATAATTTTAAAATAAAAGCAGCTACGATTAGGGCTCCAACATGGTCAAGAAATAATAATTTAGGATTGATCAAAGCAGCCACAACAGCAATTAAAACAGGTATTGAAGATAGTGCATCTGTTCGATGATGCCAAGCATTCGCCTTAACTGAAGATGAATTCGTTCTTACACCAACTTGATATGTTTTTCTAAATAACAGTTCCTTAAATATAAGTGATATTATTGGACCGGCAATTGTGAAAAGTTTTAATTGTTCCGTATGGTTCTCATTTATAGTTATAATTGCATTGTAACCAATACTGCATGCTGCGAATAATAAAAGTAATCCAATTATTATGGTAATAAATGATTCTATCTTTTTATGACCAAACGGATGTTTGCTATCAGGTGGTGCTGTCCAATACTTAACACCAAATAATATTATAATATCTGTAGAGGAATCTGAAAAACTATGTGCCGCATCAGCAACTACTGCCTGACTGTTTCCCAATAATCCTATTATAAACTTTATAATAGATAATAGAATATTTACTACTAATCCCCAAATTGTAATTTTTTTAATTTCATTTTTATTGTTATTTATTTTTTTAATCACTTTGAAAAAAACTTCTTTTTATTTTCGTTTTAACACTTTGCCGGTATTTCTCTCGGCTTTTTTAATAAGTTCATCCGACATTTTCTGATGTTCTGCAATCAATTCTTTTTCGTTCAGATTTACAATTTTCCCATTTTCTACAACTACTTTCCCGTTTATAATTGAATAGTCAATTGGATTCATTGCAGTGTCAAATATAATTGCTCCGGCCGGATCGTGTTGTCCTCCGGAATATTCTAATCTGTCCATCGAGATCATTGTGATGTCCGCACATTTTCCCGGAGCGATTTGACCAATATCATTTCGTCCGAGAACTTTAGCACCACCAACTGTCGCCATCCACAACACCTCTTCTGTTGAAAGCCATTTATTAGGTTCGCGTAATCTTGAGAGCAACATTGCATTTCGCATCTCCAAAAGCATATTTGAAGAATCATTTGAAGCCGAGCCGTCAACTCCAATACTTACATTTACACCGGCATTGAGTAATTCTTTGATCGGAGCAATCCCGGAGCCAAGCCGCATATTTGAAGATGGACAATGAGAAACGCCAACTTTATTTTCACTAAATCCTTTTATCTCTTCTTCATTAAGAAAAATTGAATGGGCAAACCAAGAATTTGGAGTCAACCAATCAAGCGATTTTATCAATTCATAAGGTCGCTTTCCGAATTTTTCTTTACAGAATTCAACTTCGTCTTTTGTTTCCGCAAGATGAGTGTGTAATTGTAAATTATTTTCTTTTGCGATCTTTGCTGTTTTTCTCATCAACTCAGGTGTAACAGAAAATGGTGAACACGGAGCAAGTGAAATTCTAGTCATGGCTCCAAAAGAATTATCGTGATATTTTTTTATCAAACGATATGTATCTTTTACAATTTCATCTTCTGTTTGAATAACATCATCCGGTGGCAACCCGCCATCTGATTTACCCATTGACATTGAGCCGCGAGTTGGCTGAAACCGAAGTCCAAGCTCTTTTGCTGCTTCAATTTCTCTATCTATTAATGTTGGCTCTGTCTTATTGGGAAATAGATATAAATGATCCGAGCTGGTTGTACATCCGGATTTCAGAAGTTCACTTATCGCTAGTTTTGCGCTTACATAAAATGCATCTCCACTAATTTCTCGCCAAATTTCATAATTTGTTAAAAGCCAATCAAATAATTCTGCCTTCTGTGTAGATAAAATATTTCTCGTTAGTGTTTGATAAAAATGATGATGGGTATTTATGAATCCGGGCAACACAATCATTCTGCTTGCATCAATTATTTTATCGGCATTCCCTGTAAATTCTTCTGGACCTGCAGACATAATTTTATTATCTTCAATTAGAACATGTCCTCCGGAAAAACTATCTAATACATTGCTATCAAAAATATCGTTTTTCATTCTGACGCACAATAACGGATTTTTAATTAAAATTGATTTTGCCATATTAAATTCCTAAATGTTTTTAACACAAAGAACGTAAAGATTTTTCAAATTAAGTATTCTTAAATTATAATTCATTATTCATTATTTTAATTCGTTCTATTTGTGCTATTCCTTGTAACTATTTTCGTGTGTTTTCGTGGCTAATATTTTATTAAACCAACCCTGTTCTATCATTGAATTCATTTATCAAGTTATCAATTTTGCTGCTCAATTTATGAATCGCTCCCCAATAATTTTTTTGATCATACCATTGATCATTTAATTCAGATAATTTTTTCTCTTGTTGTTCAATCCAAGTATAATATTTTAAATTATGGACCCTTTTCTTTTCATAATAATTCAATTCCACCATATTATCTGTTTTTACATTTCTTAACAATTCAAAATCTCGATTGGCATTTATGTTTGTATATTTCCCGTAAGTTTTATTTAAATCATTCATACGTGAATCATACAATTCCATCGAATCGGTAAAAACAGTTAGCACAACATCATTCTCTGTTAATTCATAATATTTTGCATATTTAATCGCTGCCAACATATTTCCAATCGAAGAAATTCCAAGCAAATCCAAGTTGTTTATAATATTTTCATCAACTCCCTGTTGCTTCAAAAATTTTCTTCCTTCCGGCTCATTAAAGAATCTCATCAAGCGGATATTAATTTCATCATCAACGGCAACAATCATATCACTATTTTTCACATTATGGATCCATGGAACATGTTTATCACCAATTCCTTCGATACGATGACCACCGAATCCATTTTCGAGAAGTGTCGGACATTGCAACGCCTCTGCTACTGCGATTTTTGAAGCTGGATATTTTTCTTTCAAATAATCACCGCTCCCGAGAGTTCCGGAAGAACCTGATGTTAATACCACACCGGAATAATTATCATTTTCTTTCATAACTTTTTTCAATACTTTTTCCATTGCATCACCTGTTACTTCATAATGCCAAAGGTGATTCCCAAATTCGTCAAATTGATTAAATATTACAACATTATTTCTTGTTCTTTTTAATTCCCAACATTTGTCAAAAATTTCCTTCACATTACTTTCACAACCCGGAGTTGGGATCACTTCACCGGCAACTTTTTCTAACCAGTGGAATCTCTCTTGAGACATTCCTACAGGTAAAATCGCAATCGATTCACAAGCTAATAATGCAGCATCATAAGCTCCACCACGACAGTAATTTCCTGTTGAAGGCCAAACAGCTTTTTGATTTACAGGATCAAATTGTCCGGTAATTAACCGTGGAGCAAGACATCCCAAAGTCGCCCCGACTTTATGTGATCCGGTAGGGAACCATTTCCCAACAAGTGCTATGATTCTTGCTTTCACACCTGTCAACTCTGATGGAAGTTCAACATAATTCACATCGCCATATTGCCCGCCTTTTTCAACAGGTTCATTCTGCCAAGTTATTCTAAATAAATTTCTTGAATGCACATCCCAAAGTCCGATGTCTTTCAACTCGTTTTTTATTTTAGTTGGAACCGTCTCGGGATTTTTCATCTGTTTAAATGTTGGCATAATTATACCCCGTTCCTTACATCGCTTTACAGTGCTTTGCAACTGTTTTTCATTAATCTTTAAATCTATCATTCCTTCTCCTTTTTCTGATTACAATAAGTAAAATTTAATCATTTTTGTTGCCTTATTCAAGGTTATTCATTAAAAACCATTTAAACATCATTTGTGCTCCATTGTGAACTTTGTGGTGTGATCTCAATAATATTAAACTCATCAACATCAAATACTTCAACAAATTCATCTATCATATCATTTCTAACTGTCAAAAAACATTCTCTTTCACTATTTAAAACTACCTTTATCAACTTATAAAAACCTTTTTTTAAGTTAATTTCAACAGGTCCGATTTCATCAATAAATATTGGTTCAACATTATTCTTAATCACAGAATTTATTATTTTTTCTGCAAATTTTATCCCCTCTTCTGAAAAACTAAATCTGCTAAATTGAAATTTTTTATTCCAATTTCTTGATGTATATTTTTTTAAGTAAGCAAAAGAAGTATGCTTTTTGCTTTGCAAATGTATAATATCATATCCAATAAATTTGCCATTTTTAATAACTTTTTTACAAGCAAACCCATCACCTTTTTTATCTTGCTCAAACAATGAAATTAACTTTGTTGTTTTTCCAGATCGAATGTCGCCTGTAATTATATTTATCATTTTTTAATTATTTTACCCTTTATGAGTTTCCATTTTGAAAAACAGAAAACATTCTGTCTTTACCTCTTCTTTTTTTGCCACAATTCTTCTTTGCGACTTTGCCTGTCCGCTACAGGCGAGCGTGAACTTATTCTTTGCACCTTTTGTGTAAAACCTTATTTATCCCGCAAATGCTTCACATCTTTCCCGTAACGAATTGCTTGAATTTCCGAAACTATCGAAATAGCAATCTCTGGCGGTGAAGCACCACCGATGTCAATTCCGACAGGCAAATAACAATAACTTAAATTCGGATTGTCAACTTCGGATTTCAATTTATCAAATATAATTTTCTTTTTACTTCGTGATGAAACCATACCGATATATTTTGGGTTCCAATTGGATTTATAAATTTTATTTAAAACTAAACTATCATAATTATGTTCATAAGTTGCAATAATAAAATAAGAATTTGGTGAAACTTCTTGATTTGAAAGTACATCTTTAAATTTACCAAATATTTTATTATCTGCTCCTTCAATTTTTCCCAACACATCTTTTCTATCATCAATTAAAGTTACAAAATAATCAAGATTTTTAAAATGATACACCAATTCCTTTCCTATATGTCCTGCACCAAAAATATAAATATAATTTTTCGTTGCGAAATATTCATAAAACAAAGTTGCATTCCCACCGCAGATCATGTTTGTTTTTTGTCCGTCTGCTTCGTCATCAAGATTATATTTTACAAGTTCGTTTTTTTTAGTTTCAAAAATTTTTTTTGCCTTTGCTATCGCCATTCTTTCAATTGTTCCACCACCGACAGTTCCCAATATTTTATTTTTTACCTTATTTACCCTTTGCGTCTTTGCGTCTTTGCGTGAACTTCCTTTTTGCGAACTTTGCGAGAAACTTTTTCTTTCTTCAGGATACACGATCATTTTCGCACCTGTTTTTGACGGACCGGATCCTTCTGTTTTAACAACAGTAATTATCACACCGGGTTTCCTTCCCTGATGCAATTCAAAAATCTCTTTATTCAATGTTTCATTTTTCATTGAAAATCCTTCTTGAAAATTGTTACATATTCTTTACCTTTCATAAATCTTGTTGGTGTCGCTTGAATTACATTTGTTCTAAACACAGAATAATCGTTAATAATCGTACCGGAAACAACATCAATCCCAAAATCAAATAAAATTGGAGAAAGTGGAGTTGACGGACCGAGCATTACAACGAAACTTTTTTTGGAAACAAATTTCATTACTTCATCAAAAGTATGATTTGTAATTGAAGTTGCTGTTAATGCAATAATATCTGCATCTGGAAGATAGTTTGGAATTTCATTTTCTGATAAATCATTCTCTTGTGGTTGTTTTTCGAATATTTGTAATTGTTTGAATTCATTTTTTAATTCAATTAAAAAAGGAAAGTGGCCAATCACTCCGATATTTTTCCCTTTCCCTTTTTCAAGTATAATATTTTTCGCATTTATTTTGCTGTAATTATTGTTAGCAAATGCTGCGGCAGAATTTATAGCCGCCATTCCAACTGACGCTTCTATTAAATTATCCGACAATGAAAATTCTGCCAATTCTCTTAATGAATATTTTTCCAACGAACCGGAATTCTTAACTTTTTGATGAGGCCGCTCATAATGAAGTGTGCTTGCAACTCCTTCATATTTTCCGGCTTTAATCAATGTAGAAAAAACGCCTATTATCACTTCTTCTACCGGAATATCGGGAACTTCGTTTATTAATCTATTTAATAATTTCATCTTTAGAAAATTAGCGAATTACCTATTTCACAAAAAACAGCTACAAGTAGAAGTGAGATCGGAGCAACAAAACCAACTTTATTAAAATTATATTTTATTATTTGAAACTTCGAATTTTGTTTCATTTTCAAAAATGTACCAATAATCATTCCACTAACAATTGTATTTACAATTAGAAAACTAACAATTTTTATGACTGGTTCTAAATATAATCCTTCGGCCGGATGAAAAATAAATTTCTGTGAAAAAGTAAAAAGCAAAATCCAACCTAAACTCATTATTGCAGATTTTACATAAATTTTATTTTCGGAATAAACTTTAATAAAACCGAATACGATTAATGATTCTAAAAGGATTGAAACTGCCGGATTAATTGCAAACATTGCACTTCTTAACGGAATAAATAGATCACTAAGTTTTATCATACTAGCTACCAATGCAGTATAAAAAATTGTAGATTGTTTCCCGGTGCTTTTATACGAGGTAAACATAAAATAAAAAGCGATCGGGAACATTATCATTCCGGGAAAACCGGTTGGTAAAAAATGAACTAAATAACCAAGCGTCGCTTCGATAATTCCCCAAAGTCCACCGAAAAATAGTATTGTTAAAATTGTTCTTTTGTTACTCATAATTTCCCTTTTGTTAATTTTTATTTCATTGTTTGTAAATTACTGAATTTTTTTATTATAATCAATTTAATATTTTACAATTTATTATTTACTTTTTATAATCTTCCCAAAAAATTCTTTCAATATCCTAATACAAACATCTTTTCTATAACTTTTTGAAGACCGACTATCATCAATAGGTTTAATAAGTTTATTGTATTTTTTGACAACTTCAAAATAAACACTATCTATTTCCCGTTTCGTTTTCCCTATCATTTTCTTTTCCAAATCTCTCGATCGAACAACAGTAGAAGCCACTGCGCCAAATGCAATTCTAACATCAGAAACTTTATCATTTTCAAAATCTACCATCCCAATGAAAGATGCTTTTGATAAACTCATTCCCTTTCGTGAACCGGCTTTTTTATAATAATTTATGTCATAACTTTTAGCAGGAATAATTATTTTATATAAAATTTCGTTTGAATCTATAATCGTCTTTCCCGGACCATAAATAAATTTATCTATTGTAATTGTCCTCTCATTTTGTTTACTTTTCAAAACTAATTCTGCATCTGCTGCATATAAAAATGGAAGTGTGTCACCGGCAGGAGAAGCATTGATTATATTTCCGCCGATTGTCGCGAGATTTCGTGTTGGAAATGAAGCCATTTCTGAAATTAATTCTTTGAATACTTCCGGAATATTTTCATTCATCAACAATTCATTTAATGTAACAGCAGAACCAATGTGAATTTTTTCATCAATCAATTGAATCTTTTTTAATTGATCCAAATTCCCAATAAATAAAAGTTGTTTATTGAATTTAGGCTTAACTCCGGAACTACCGGCATTTTTCACCATCAAATCAGTCCCACCTGAAATAATCGTAACTTCTTCATTATCTAAAATTTCTAATGCTTCATCAATAGTATTTGCAAATTCTCCTTTTTTGCTTACTATTTTTTGCGACTTGGCGATTTGGTGAGCATTATTCCCCAAGCTATAATTATCTTCTTCTTTGCGACTTTGCGACTTTGCGAGAGGGATTTCTTTTTCCATTTTCTCCACCGCTAACTTCACACCTTCAACAATCATCTGATAACCCGTGCAACGACATAAATTCCCCGAAAGTGCCTCTTTTATCTCGGTTTCATTCGGATTTTTATTTACATTTAACAGTCCGGCAGTTGACATTACCATTCCCGATGTACAGAATCCACACTGAACAGACCCGGCTTCCAAAAACGACTCTTCAATCAATTTATATTCATCTGTTTTGTTGAATTCTTCCAAAGTTAAAATACTTTTCCCATTAATCATTCCGGCCGAAATCAAACAAGAATTTACTGCTTTCCCATCAAGTAAAATTATACAAGCCCCACACTCACCTTCACCACAACCTTCTTTTACTGACTTTAACCCAAAATCATCTCTCAAAATATCCAATAATCTTCGACTTGGATCTACTTCTATTATCTCATTTTTATTATTTAATTGGAACTCTATTTTCATTTTTTCATTGCCTCCATTAAATATTCAGAAGTTATTGGAATCTTTTTTATTGTGATTGAAAGAGCATTTGAAACAGCTTCCGCAATTGCCGGTGGCGGGCCTGTCAATGGTAATTCTCCGGCACACTTCGCACCAAAAGGACCAAATTCATAAGGATTTTTTACAAATTCACTTTGGAATTTTGGTATATCTTTTACTGTTGGAATTTTGTAATCAGTCATATTTTTTTGAACTAATTTTCCTTTAGATGAATTCATTACTTCCGTTGTAGCCCAGCCGATTCCTTGAAGCATTCCGCCTTCCATCTGTCCTCGTAAAGCTCGCTCGTCAATTACCGTTCCTACATCATAAACCGCCCACATATTTTTAACATCTATTTCGAAAGTAACAGGATCAATTTCTACTTCAGCAACATTTACTCCATAAGAATAAACCGGATAAGCATCGCCTTCAAATTTGTCATCATCCCATTTCAGAAAATCCGGATGCTTATAAATTCTAGTAACTGTAATATCTTTTTGCTTTTCCCACTTTTCCTTCAATTCCACACTTGCACTTTTTAGCAATCCCCCAACGATCATTGTTGTTCTTGATGCAACTGTCGGACCTGAATCCGGAACTTTTTTGGTATCAGGAATTTCATAAATCACTTGTTCTATCGGTATTGAAAGAGTGTACGAAACAATTTTTCTGAGAGCGGTTTCAGCTCCTTGCCCCATCTCTACACTGGAAACATTGATAGAAACTTGATTGCCTTTTTTTTGTAAAATAATCTTTCCTTTAATATCATTTTCACCCTTTCCTGTAAATCCACATCCGTGCAAAAACAGTGACATTCCCATACCTTTGAATTTCTTTTTTTCCGTAGAATGTTTTTTATAATTGGACATTTTTTCAACAATTTCAATCATCTTCGGTAACTTCACCTCTTCACGGATTATTCCCTTTGTAGCTGTAGAATCACCACTTTTCAACAGATGCCGTTTCTTAAAATCTAAAACATTAATTTTTAATCTTTTTGCAATATTTGTCATCAACATTTCAATTGCAAATATAACTTGTGGGGCACCAAATCCACGATATGCACCACAAGGAACGGTATTCGTTTTATAATTTTTGCCTGTTACTTTTAAATTGTGAAAATTGTAAACTCCCGTTGCAGAAAATATTCCTCTCTGAAGAACGACAGGTGAAAGCCCGGAAAAAGCTCCGGCATTGAAATTTACATCAACTATTAATGCGGTAATATTTTTATTTTTATCAAGACCAATTTTGTAATGAATAATTGACGGATGTCTTTTTGTGGAAGAAATAATATCTTCATTTCTATCGTAAATTATTTTTACCGGATGTTTTGTTTTCAATGAAGCGACTGCAACTTGACCGGCAAGTAATGATGGAAATTCCTCTTTGCCGCCAAAAGCTCCACCGGTTGTAGAATGAGTTACTCGAATTTGATCTGTTTTCCAACCAAGCACATCTTGAATTGCACCTTCGATAAAAAACGGACATTGCATCGATCCAAAAATATGCATCTTATCATCTTTGAATTCTGCAACAATTCCCTGCGGTTCAATATAAATATGTTCTTGATAACCTGTTTGATATTTCTCTTCAATGATCGTTTCCGCTTCTTGGAATGCTTTTGTCGGATCACCTTTTGAATAATTGTATTCTGTAAAAATTGCTTTATTATTGACCGCTTCTTTAATTGATAAAATCGGTTTTTTCTCTTCATATTCAATCTTAATTTCATTTACAATTTTACTTATTATTTCACGATCAGCTCCAACAACCAACAATATCGGCTGACCAACATAATGGACTTCATTTTCAGCAAAAATCGGATGATCGGAAACAACAGTCCGCATTCTATTAATTCCCGGCACATCATTTTTATCAATCACAAAATAATTTTTGGGTAAATTTGGAATTTTTATAGACAATATCTTTCCTTTCGGAATTTCACTTCTTACGGTTTTCGCATAATATAAATCTTTAAATTTTACATCGTCAATGTATTTTGCTTTACCACTAATTTTCCCTTTCCCATCAACTCTGTAAATTGCTTTACTAATATTATTTTCCACAATATTCCTCGTCATAATATTTCTTTATTTTTTCATAATCTTCTATAGTGTCAACATCAAGATGAATTCCCAGATCATCAACATCAAGTTTATAATCATCTATCTTGTGAATGAAATCACGAAGGATTTCATCATCTGACATATTTAACATTTCTTTAATTAATTTACTTTTGAAAAGTATTGGATGTCCCTTTTTCCCATTGCATCTTGGCGAAACAATGCCGGAATTTATCTCTAACATTTTTCTATAAGTTGACGATTTCACCAATGGTTGATCACCGGGAATAATAAAAAACCGTTCTGCTTTAATTTCGCGAACACCTCTGCGAATTGATGAGAACATTCCCTTTTCATAATTTTTATTTATAACTGTTTCAACATTTGACAAATTATAAGTTAGCTTTTGAATTCGCTCACATTGATGCCCTGCAACAACAATAATCCGATCACAAATACTTTCCATTCCTTCAACACATCTTTCTAAAATATTTTTATCACCTAATTTCAATTCCATTTTAAACTTTTTCATTCGTCGTGAAAAGCCACCTGCTAAAATTATTCCTTCTACTTTTTTCATTCGTTTATGTTTCCTTTCTTCTCGCTAAGTCGCAAAGTCGCAAAGTTGTTTTATATTTTATTTTGTTCATTATTTTATATTTCCAA
>JAYEOX010000126.1:0-2300 GCA_034723415.1 Fidelibacterota bacterium
GAAACAAATGTTAATGTCTCTAAATCCTTTTCTGTATAAAGAGAAGCATCGGTATAGCTTTGAACAGAGATCATACCCACAATTTCATTCTCTATTTTTAATGGAACTCCAAGCCAGATCTTTGAAGGAGCTCCAACTCTTTTTACCTTTCCGGTTTTAGTTAATCTATCAAGAGTTTTTTCATCAGCCAAAAGCGGTTTACCTGTCTTTATTACATAGCTGGCAAGTGATTTTCCCGCCGGAAATGAAGTGAATTTATCTTTTTCGTTTATCTGATATGGAAGAGAAATAGAATCCGTTTTTTTATCATATAATGCTACATTATAATTTGTTGTATCTACAATTGTACTTAACTGTTTATGTATTATTTCGAAAAGCTCATCAAGATCTTTTGTTGTGTTTACCGCATCAGTAATATTATAGAGCATTTTATGAACTTTTTCTGATTCTTTGACGGCATCTTCTGCTATTTTTCGATCAATAGCTGTGGCTATTGTATTTGAAACAAATTTTAATGTCTCTAAATCCTTTTCTGTATAAAGTGAAGCATCGGTATAACTTTGAACAGTGATCACACCTGTAATTTTATTCTCTATTTTCAATGGAACTCCAAGCCAGATCTTTGAAGGAGTCCCAACTCCATCTATTTTGCCGGCTTTAGTTAATTTCTTAATAGCTTTAGCATCTGCTAATAATGGTTTCCCTGTCTTTATTACATATTCAGTTAAACCTTTTTTAAATTTTCTTGCAACATTGATATTTCCTTTTTTATCTACAAATTCATCTATAAGATAGTCAAAAGATATAATATTTTTATCTTTATTATAAAGTGCTACATAAAAATTTGTTGTATCTACAATTGTACCTAACTGTTTATGCATTATTCCGAAAAATTCTTTAAGATCTTTTGTTGTATTAACCGCATCAGTAATATTATAGAGCATTTTATGAACTTTTTCTGATTCTTTGTTGACTTTCTCTGCCAAATTTCGCTTAGTGATATCTAAGGCAAAAGCTGATATCACTTTCTTACCAAAATATTTGACAGCAGAAACTCTAACAATTTTAGGAAATATCTCTCCATTCTTTTTTTTGCCCCAAAATTCAAATTGCTGAGGTTGGCCCTTATATGCTTTCTGAATACATTCTTTTACCATTTTAAGATCATTTTTACCGGGAGCGGAAGTAAACTCAGGTGATTTCCCGATCAGTTCTTCTCTTGTATATCCATACATATCAACTGCACCTTGATTTACATCCAAAAAAGTACCATTTTTATCCTGAATATATATTGCGTCTGTAGCATTGTTGAATATATTCTTAAAAGTTTCTTCACTTTCTATCAGTTTTTCTTTTTCCTTCTTTTGCTCGGTTATGTCTTGAAAAGAAACCATAATATAAGATTTCCCATTAAGAGTGATCGGAACTGCAGTAACATCAGCAATAATGGTGCTTCTATCTTTTCTGATCATAGTAATACTTTCAATTACCGAATCTTTACTTTCCGCTACTGTTTTTAATTTTTCATCAATCACTTTGTCGGTTCTATCATATAAATCAACGACATGTAGATCTAACATCTCCTTACGAGTATATCCAAGCATCTTACACATGGTAGTGTTCACCATAAAAATATGGTTTTTCTTGTCAGCGATTAAAATGCCATTATTTGCAAAATCAAAGATCTTTTTTAAATTTTCCTTACTTTCTCCTATTTCTTTCTTATTTTCCTGTATAATCTTTTCAAGATCTTCATTATTTATTATCAATTTATCTTCTGCTTTTTTTATACGAAATAAAGTATTAACTTGAGCGACAAGTTCTTTGGGATTGGTCGGTTTAGATTGAAAGACCTCTGCACCTGCCTCTAGACCCTTAATTTTGTTTTGTACGGAAGCTTCTATCGCAGTTAACATGATAATCGGAATGGTTTTTGTCTTCTCATTTTGGCGTAGTATTTTACAAACTTCATAACCATCCATATTTGGCATAAGAATATCTAGAATGATCAACCTGGGCTGCTTTTTTTCTGCGATAAGAATTCCTTCTTTTCCGGAAGTAGCTTTTAGTAATTTTACTTCCGGTAAATATTCTTTAAGTATCGCCTCGACAAGCATTAAGTTACTCATACTGTCATCAATTGCTAAAATTGTTTCCATATTTTAAACTCCTTTTTTTGAGTTAATGAGTTGCGGATTTTAAAAATAATATTATTCTCAATTTCATAACTCTATAATTTACGAAAATTTGAACTTCTAAACCATATAATTTCTTAATTTTTGAAGTTTTGAAGTTTTGAA
>JAYEOX010000127.1:0-2288 GCA_034723415.1 Fidelibacterota bacterium
CAATTCTCTCGCTCTCTTCTTCTCAGCAAAAGCAATAAAAGTAACTGCAACAAGAATAAAAAATAATGATATCCAATCAACAATAAGTGGAAATCTTCCTCCAAAAGCAATTGCAAAGATAACTGTTGAAGTCGTACCGGCAATCAATGAAGTCAAACGATTTACTAAACCGGCAAATGTAGCTGTCCTTCCTTTGAACATAAACAGAAATACTGAAAAGAATGCTACAACACCAAATGCAGTTCCAAATAGCATTGCCCAATACCACCAATCTTTTACAGGTGAAAATATTGCATTAACAAATGGTGTAATTCTGTCACCGGTAACTCCACCGATCTTAGCGAATAAAATAACAACAATCACAACTAAAGCAAGAGTAATAGTTGATGAGATTTGTTCAATAGCAAAAAATGCCTTATTGTTATCTTTTTTCGATTCTTTCGGTCGTGTATTCTTATAATAATTCATAATATAAATTCTAATTGCATAGGAAACAATATATGCGGAAAAAACTATCATTACCGGTAGCGATGCAAATGGACTTGCTTTTCCTTCGGCACCACCGCTGAATATTTTTATTCCAATTGCTAAAAGTGCAAATACAACTCCGATATTTTCTTCAATATAAACTTTCTTTTTCAAAAGCCCCTTTTTTATTTGAATTGCATCTACTACTCGGCTAATAATTATTACAGAACCTCGCATCAGTACCATAGCAACCATCACAGAAATTCCTTTAAAAGAGTACATTAATGTTGTTGTTGGAACTATCACAGCTGTAAATACACCGGAAGGTAAGATATATTTTAATTCAGATGGAACCATCATTTTTCCAAAACTTACTCTTTGTATAGAATCAATTTTAAACCATTTTCTAATCAATACAAATGCTGTGACAATTGTTGTACTTGCAAATGTGCTGTAAAACAGATATTCCATTCCATTCAATCCGGGTCTGCCTGCACCACTTGATAAGAAAAATTTCACACTCAATCCGGTAATTATATAAAATATAAAATAACCGAAACTTAATTCACCTAATCTCTTTGTACTGTCTAATTTTGCTTTTGCCATTTTTTATCCTTTATTTTTAATTTCCCATAATTTTTTAAAATTTTTATCTAATACCGGCCCTAATTTACTGAAATCATTTGTTACCTCAGGCATATTATAAAATACAACAAAAGGAATTTTATGATCTTTAATTGTAATAAATTCCGGATCATTACCTTTGAATTCTTCCCAATCAACTTCCTTATACATTTTTTCTAATTTCTCATCCGGTAATCCATGTTCTAAAATTGAATCCGGTCTATTGGGATTAAATCTCTTGCGATTTTTCCTCAATGATTCTTCATAAGGAACATCAATATAAAGAATCGCCGCTTTTTCCAAAATTTCATCTGATAAATGTTGAAAAGCAGATTTATACCCACCGTGTTCACTTCCTCTACTAAATTCTAAAATAGAAGTATAATTTTTTTTATAATCTTCATCTCGTATTTTTTTGGAATATTCCATAGAAATTCGTTCTATTAATAAATCCCACTGATATTGATGTAAAAAATTACCGTCTTTATCTGTTTGAACTCGTGGTTTCTTTAGAATTTTTTCAAGTATCGCATCTTCTTCAAACCAAGTCCATAACATAGGAAAATCGTCAATCTCCTCAAAGTTAGAGATATGGAAACGATCTATTCGCTCCCCTTTCGGCGTTTTCTTAAGAAAATCAATTACTTCAGATTTCCCTGCCGCAGGTCTGCCCATTAAGATTAAAATTTCAAAATGATTTTTCATTATTTCCCCTTTTATTTTACATACCATTCTATAAAGTTAGTAAATTTATAAATTATTTTTTGATTTCCCAATTGAAATATTGTTTTTCTCTGTTTTGTTATTAATTGAATTTGTTAAATTGCTTGTCAGCTGACTATGGAGTTAAATTGGAATTAAATCAATTTCCAAAATTTTCGCTCTTGGAGAAACATATAACATTCTGTTTTAACAGCATTATTATTAGAACAACTTCGGAAGTTTTTAATTAAAGATCTTATTTTCATCTTTGCGTAATACTCTTCATGTAAACCTTCCTACATTTTTTTTATTTCACTATTATTTTTACAAATAGTTTTATAAATTTAATTAGTAATTGAAAATTATATATTAAATGTTGGAGGAATAATGTCACAAAACTTGATCGAAAAAATTGCTCAAAAATATTCAACAGAAAATGAAATAGTAAAAAGTGGTGATTATGTTTCGATTAAACCAGAACATATTTTAACTCA
>JAYEOX010000128.1:0-2272 GCA_034723415.1 Fidelibacterota bacterium
AAAACCAACTAATGATCTATTCACTCAAAACTTCTCTCTCCCACTACACAACAACAAATCCATCACGATTAAATAAAGGAATTTCAGGAATTACTAATTCTACTTCTTCTGAATCAAATCAATACTTCTTGTTTGTTTAGATAATTTGAGTTATATTTGAGATGTATGAATGGAGTAATGAATTTAAATAAAGTTTAAAAGTGATTATTACAAAGAAATCAGCACTTAAAAACAAAGTAATCGAAAAACTTAAAAGACAAAAGACCTATTTTTCTTACGAAGATATAAAAGTTCTGCTAGAAAAAGAAAAAATAGAAATAGCACCATCATCATTAAAGAGCTATGTTCACAAACTTACACAAAATAAAACAATCTTTGATGCTGGCAAGGGCTGGTATACTTCGCTAAGAAAAAACTTTCTACTCAATAAAAAACCAGTTCAAAAAATAATACGAAAAATAAAAAAAGAACTTCCTCTACTTGAATTCTCCTGTTGGAGTACAGAACAGTTGAATTCTTTCACACATCACCTGCTGACAAAATTTATTATCTTTGTTTATACAGATGCGGATTATATACGAAATACAGCAGAAATTTTAAGAGAAAATAATTATAATGTTTATGAAAATCCCACAAAAAAGGAAATTGAAAAATTCTTTAAAATTATTAAAAAAACGGTAGTATTATTACCAGCTATAAACAAACAACCTCAAGGTAATGATAATTATGCCCCTATTGAAAAAATATTAATCGACTTTTTAATGGAAAATAGACACTATAAAATAATGGAACAATCAGAAGCAGAGAGTGTGGTCAATAATGCAATAAATTCAGGTAGAATTAACATTTCTCGATTTTTTTCTTATATAAAAGAACGCAAATTTGCAATCCCAAAATCTATCAACTATCTCCGCCTAAACAATATAGGTGGAAATGGTTGATTGATGAAAAATTTGTTAATAGAAAAGTGTTTTTCATCTGAATGGATTAAAACTAAATCAAAAGAACTTTCCGGCGATCCTGTACTTGTTGAGAAAACAATACATGCCTTTGCCCTACTTGGATATCTTGTGCAACTCGAAAATAATTTTGTTTTTAAAGGCGGTACTAGTATTCTTTTACATATTTCCAAAATTAAACGACTCTCCATTGATATTGATATTATTTTTGGTGGCAATATAGAAAATTTTATTTCAGAAATTTCAAAGATTCCGAGGAATACACCGTTCATTAGATTCGAGGAAAATAAGAGAGAACATAAAAGTTTACCAAATCGCCGACATTTTAAATTTTTCTATAACTCTACTCTTTCAAAAAATAAAGAATCTATTCTACTAGATATTGTATTGGAAAATCCTGATTATATTCCATTTATAGAAAATAAAATTATAAAATCCGATTTGTTTGAAATTGAGACAGAACTTTCAGTTAAAATACCAACTGTTGAAGGATTGCTCGGCGATAAGTTGACAGCTTTTGCTCCAAATACTATAGGAATTCCGTTTGAAACACAGAATGGCAATAGTATGGTTATGCAGGTAGTAAAACAACTTTATGATATTGGTGAACTATTTGATATTGCATCAAATTTCACAAATATTCAAAAAGCATTTAAAGCAACTTTTGAAAAAGAAAACAGTTACAGAGATAATCAGTTTACTAAAAAACAGGTATTGAAAGATACAATTGATACTTGTCATGAGTTGCTTCAAATCCGTCTGAAAGGATATAAAAATAATAATATTTCTAATTATCTTGAAGATGGAATTAAAAAAATTGACAGCCATCTTCTAAACGATAAATTTAATACAGATTTAAAAGCAAAAATTACCGCTTCAAAAGTATTTTGTATTGCAAATTCGTTATTAAATGAAATGAATTTTAATTTTCCCACAGATGAATATAATAAAGATAAAATTGAATCATTAAAAGAAATTAGTTTGCAAGATCCATATTCTCGCCTTAATCGACTTAAACCAATTCTACCTGAAGCTTTTTATTACATTTGGCAAGGGATTCAAACATAGTTAAATAAAAAAGAATATCTGTGATTAATATTTCCAAAACAGAAGATGATAACAATAAATAAACATAGTAATAACTTCAAAAATTTGAGTTCTCTAGTTTTGTTTTCATTTCTTTTTATTAGTCGGAGCGACAAGATTTGAACTTGCGACCCCTTGAACCCCATTCAAGTGCGCTGCCGGACTGCGCCACGCTCCGATTTACCTTTTTCCAATTTTATAATTTATCCCCATTCGATAAATTCGAT
>JAYEOX010000129.1:0-9774 GCA_034723415.1 Fidelibacterota bacterium
ATTTAAGCGATGACGGAACGATTTCCATTGATTGGTGGAATGTGTCGCCAACAGGAAAATATTTTGTTTACGGAATTTCCGAAGGTGGAAGTGAACGAAGCACTTTGTATATATTGAATACTGAAACAAAGGAAAAATTGGATGAAGAGATTCCACAAACGAGAGCATGTTCGATTGCTTGGTTGCCTGATGAAAAGAGTTTTTATTACACGCGATATCCACTTGAAGGTACGATGGAAAAAGAGGATTTGAATTATTATCGCCATGTCTATTTGCATACAATAAATGCAGATCATAAAAATGATGAAGAAATTTTTGGTGTTAATCGAGATAAGGAAGAGTGGCCGAATGTTACAATTTCACCTAATGGAAAATATTTGTTTGTAATTGCTGAAAAGGGCTGGGAATTTTGTAATATATTTATGAAAAATTTGGAAACAAATAGTGAATGGACAAATCTCACAAAAGATATTTCCGGACTTTTTTCTGTAATCACAGCTGAAGATAATTTCTATATTAAGACAAATTACAAGGCACCGAAATATAGAATATTCAAAATTTTTTATGATAATCCCGAATATAAAAATTGGAGTGAGATAATTCCAGAATCCGATTTCATACTAAAATCCGCAACAATTGTAAATAATAAAATAATCCTCTCAACAATGGAAAATGCCTATTCAAGATTATATATTTATAACAATAATGGTGAAATGGAAAAAGAGATCAAGTTACCGTCATTTGGAACAGCCGGTGGAATTAGCTCTGAAATCGATAAAAAATATTTCTACTTTTCATTTTCATCATTCAATTTTCCAAGGACAATTTTCAAATATAAATTAGAAGATAACAGTCAAATTGAAATCTACAAAACTCCGACAAAGATGAAATATGATGATATTGTCGTGAAACAGATTTGGTATAAATCGAAAGATGAAACACCAATTTCAATGTTTCTCGTTCACAAAAAAGGCATAAAATTAAATGGCAAAAATCCAACATTGGTCTATGGTTATGGTGGTTTCAATGTAAATATGAATCCTTACTTTTCACAGACACTTTTGTTGTGGCTAAATAATGGTGGAGTTTATGCTTATACAAATTTACGAGGTGGCGGAGAATATGGCGAGGAGTGGCACAAATCCGGAATGCTAATGAATAAGCAAAATACATTCGATGATTTTATTTCTGCCGGAGAATGGTTAATTGAGAATAACTATACAAATAGCGAATATCTGTCAGCAATGGGCGGAAGTAATGGCGGATTATTGTCGGGAGCCGTCTTAACTCAGCGACCTGATTTGTATAAAGCAGTTGTTATTGGAGTTCCGCTTTTGGATATGATTCGTTATCATAAATTTTTAATTGCTCGTTTGTGGATTCCTGAATACGGCTCATCGGAAAATAAAAAACAGATGGAATATATTCTAAAATATTCGCCATATCAGAATGTGAAAGAGACAAAATATCCGGCTACTTTGATAACAACTGCGACTTCAGATTCAAGAGTTGCCCCACTTCATGCGAGAAAAATGGCAGCACTATTGCAGAAAAACAATCAAGCAAATACACCGATTCTCGTTCGCATAGAACACAAAGCCGGACACAGCAAGGGGAAACCAAAATGGAAAATTGTTGATGGATTAACCGACAGATATAGTTTCCTTATGTGGCAAACTGGTATGGAATATAAATAATTGACAATGGATAGTTGATAATTATTTGTAGCACACAGATAATCGCGGATTGGGCGAATATTCGCGGATGTTGGGCTAAAGCCCGGATTTTTTAATGTTACTCCACCCAAGCATAAATGCTTGGGTTAGTCACTTTTTCTATTTTTAATCTATATTCATTATTCTTTCTTTGCGACTTTGCGAGAGATATTTCGTGTTTCTTGTGGCAATTCCAAACCACTAAACTCTCTGTGTCCTCTGTGGCTTGGCTTCGTGGCTACACTTCGGCTTTGCTCAGTGTCCGGCTTATTCTTAACCTAAACCTTAATCTTAACCTTAAACTCAACCTCAATTTTGTCTTTGCGTTTTTGTGTCTTTGCGGTAAAGTATTTTTCTTATTCTTCAAATTTATATTCTTCAAACGGCAGCAGCATTAAATTCTCATCGTCAGAATATAAGCGAAGCGAATAGTACTTTTCTCCGATTTCAGATAATAGTGGATATTTACTAAATACATTGTAAGAAACAATATTTAAGAAAGGCAACTTAATTCCATATCCCGGAGCAGGATAAGGTTGAATCGATACATTGATATTTTTATGAAGTTTTGCAAGTTTTGCAGCCTTTTTTATGGCATCATTTAAATTACCGATCTCATCAACCAATCCAATCTTTTCAGCATCTTTTGCCATCCAAATTCTTCCACGCCCAATCGAATCAACTTCTGCAATTTTCATATTTCTACCTTTGGCAACTTTTGCGATAAATGATCTGTACCCGGTTTCTATTGCTTTTTTGAAAAATTTATTTTCTTTTTCGCTCGGGTCATAAAAAGCAAATTTAAATAAAGCATTTTTATCGGTAGATAAAGAATCTGTATTAATATTTATTTTATCTAACATTTTTTCGATGGATAAAGTAGCACCAAAAATACCAATAGAACCTGTTAATGTATTCTTTTCTGCGAAGATATAGTTTGAATTACATGAAATGTAATATCCGCCGGAAGCTGCAATATCTCCCATCGAAACAACCACCGGTTTTGCTTTCTTTTTGTTTTTCTTAGGATGAGCTATCTTTTGAATTTGGTGCCAGATCATATCACTTGCGTAGGCACTTCCACCCGGAGAATCAACTCTTAAAACAATTGCTTTTACACGAGGATCTTTTGCAGCCACACTTAATCTAGCACAAATTGTCTCGGCTCCCATTGAGATATTTCCATTAAATGGTGAAATTTTACTCTTTCCATTATTGATAGTTCCGGTGGCATAAATCACTGCAATTGCATTATTTATTTTAGGATTTTGCCAATTATATCTAAAACTATTTTCCGGACTGAATTCGTTAAAATCTCTATATTTCAACTTTTTTATCTTTTCAACTTTTGCGATATATTTATTAATATCATCAGGATAAACAAAATCATTTATGAGTGATTTTTTCTTTGCATCTCGCATCGTATAAGGTCCGTTATGAATTATTTCTTTTACTTTTTCTTTAGTGATTTTTCTTCCTTTGCTAATTGCATCAATATATATTTTTTTAATATTCTCAAGATACATCGAATATTGTTTTTTTGCTTCATCTGACATATTGTTTCTTATAAACGGTTCAGCAGCACTTTTATATTTACCAACCCTTTCTACATTAACTTTTACACCAAGTGAGTCAAAAAATTCTTTGCCATAAAGCGTTATCATTCCGAATCCTTTTATGTTGTAAATTCCATCTTGATAAGCAATGTGTTTTGTTGCCGCAGATGCGAGTAAAAAGGTGGCATTATTTCCATTAACACTATATAAATATATTTTCTTTTCGGAATTTCTAACATCTAATAATGCTTCGTAAAGTTCTAACAATTCAGAGAATCCCATAGAAAATTCTTTAACATCGATGATCAGTCCTTTTGCTCTGTTACTATTTTTGAATCTTTCTAATGATAGCAGAAGTTCGTTAAAATTTTTATCGTGACCTAAAATGCCATAATCTTCTTTATGATATTTGCCTTTTAAAATTAGATAATGATAAGTTTTTGGAATAGTGATTTTGTTAAGTAATTTTGAATAAATACCGATTGAAGCTGTTTCGCTATTTTCACTTTTATGTAACATAATATTGCTATGAGAAAAATTCAAACCGGCAGAAACTGTTATTTCTTCTTGTTGCGCATCATATTTTGCCCCTAATAATAATCCATCCATTATTTCAGATTCAAGATAATAATATGAGTTTGATTCCATCATTTGAAGATCATTGTCTAATGGTGAAGCGAACATATAACCAAATGTAAGCCGTCTCGTGAAAGGCCGAATTCCAATTCCCAGATTAACAAAATTAGGATCAGTTATATTATTCAATCTTGCTCCAAAAGATAAATATTTTAAAGGAGTATAGATCATTCCTGCCGAATATTCTTCTGTATTAAAGTTATAATTTCCACCGAGAAATAAATTATGAAAAATTGGGAATCCGCCGGAAAGAATAA
This sequence comes from Fidelibacterota bacterium, assembly GCA_034723415.1. Taxonomy (GTDB): domain Bacteria; phylum Fidelibacterota; class Fidelibacteria; order Fidelibacterales; family Fidelibacteraceae; genus TCS52. Next base: position 4,165 of record JAYEOX010000129.1, read on the forward strand.
AATTTTCTGTGCTGTCTTTTTTATATCTTATAGAACTAAAAGCTCCCGTGTTTAATAAAACATCGTAATATGTTTTTGAATTGACCGATTGAATTGTACCAAATAATCCTCCACAGTTTTTTAAACCATATTGAGCAGGATTATTCCCGAGTTGAAAAAACGAATTTGAAAAAGCAGGATTGTCTGTGTCATTTGCTTGTAAAAATGCAAACAAACTTAAAATTAGCAGTATTTTTTTTAACATAATAATTCTCCTATTTTTTTTATATTACATAATAATTTAGAAATATATTAGGATAATTAATAGTAAATAATTTTTTTAATTTCTTTATTTAGGATAATATAACAATCAAAAATGCAAATATTGGGATATTTTAACAATCGTAATTGCTAATATTGGGATATTTTTTTGTTGACTATTGTATTTTGTATTCAGAAGATTTTATGATTTTTATTCAATTGACGATATTCGTTTCTGGAGAATACAAAAAAAGCAAGAAGTTGACTTTATTATTGAGGAAAAAAGAGCTTATGAAGTAAAATATTTTAAAGATAATTATAACCCAAAAAAATATAGTTACTTCAGAAAAAAATATCCGAAAATTCCTTTTCATTTAATTGATATTGATAATGTTTTGGAAATTAAATTGTGATAAAAAATGAAATATTAGAATAATCACAACTCTTTCTTCAACTCATTCAACTTTTTCAAAGCTTCCAAAGGTGTCATCTCTTCAATTTTCAAGTTCCCCACTTCTTTTCTTAATTTCTCTTCTTTCGGACCGAAAACATTTAATTGAATTGATCTTTCACCTTTGATCTTTGGTTGTAAAACTGTTTCGCCGCTTGGTAATTTATGATCTGTGCTTGATAAACTATTTAATATCTCATTTGCTCTTTTTACAATTTCTTTTGGAACTCCTGCCATTTTTGCCACATGAATTCCATAGCTTTTATCTGCTCTGCCCGGAATGATCTTTCTTAGAAAAATTACTTTATCACCATACTCTTTCACATTCACATTATAATTTTTAACTCTATCAAGAATTATTTCCAATTCTGTGAGTTCATGATAATGTGTAGCAAATAATGTTCTCGCGGAAACTTGTGAATTGTTGTGTAAATATTCTACAACCGCCCAAGCGATTGATAATCCGTCATAAGTGCTTGTTCCACGACCGATTTCATCCAATAATATTAAACTCTTTGAGGAAGTTGTATTTAAAATATTTGCTGTCTCGATCATTTCTGTTAAGAATGTACTTTCACCATAAGCAAGATTATCACTTGCTCCGACTCTTGTAAATATTTTATCAACTAATCCTATCTTAGCAGAAACAGCCGGAACAAAACAACCAATTTGAGCCATCAAAGTTATCAATCCAATTTGTCTTAAATAAGTAGATTTTCCAGACATGTTCGGCCCTGTAATAAGTAGTATTTGATCATTTTCTGTATCTATAAAAGTATCATTTGGAATAAAAGATTCACTGGAAGGAAATAGTTCCTCAACAACCGGATGCCGGCCGCTTTTGATCTCTAATTTTGTATCTTCATTTATTTCCGGTCGCGACCATTGATTTCTTATTGCCAATTCTGCAAATGAACTTAATATGTCAATTTCTGCAATTATTTTTGCATTTTTTTGCATTGATGGAATATATTTAAATAATTTTTGGATGAATTCATTATATAATTCTGATTCTAATTCTAATAATTTACTTTCGGCACTAAGTATTTTTTCTTCATATTCTTTCAATTCCGGTGTAATAAATCTCTCGGAATTTACCAGTGTTTGTCGTTTAATATATTCCGGTGGCACTTTATCTTGGTGTGTTTTTCTAATATCAATATAATAGCCGAATATTTTATTGTATCCAATTTTTAAACTTGGAATTCTCGTGCGTTTTCTTTCAGAATTTTGCAATTTAATGAGATAATCTTTTCCATGATAGGCAATCTTTCTCAATTCCGGTAAGTCAGAATGATATGTTTCTTTGAATACGCCGCCATCTGAAATTTGCATAGGCGGATCATTTTCTATACTTGTGTCAATTAATTTAATTAGTTTATTGACCTTTTCTATATCTCTAATTTTAAAATCTATTACACCATTTAACAAATTATCTATTTTCAGTAGTTCTTTTAAACTCAATTTGATCTGCAGTATTTCTCGTGGATTTATTTTCCCGGAGCTGATCTTTGATGTTAATCTTTCAAGATCAGAAATATTGCTTAACAATTTTCTTAATTTATCTCTTTGCTCGGAATTATCAATAAAATATTGTACATAATTTTGTCTTCTAACTATTTCGTCTTTTGATAATAGTGGTCTGAATATCCAATTTTTCAATGTTCTTGCGCCGACGGATGTTATTGTATCGTCAATTACATTGACAAAAGTTCCTTCGCCTGTTTCTCCGGATAATCTTTGAAATAATTCTAAATTTCTAATCGTGAATTGGTCTAATCCAACGAAGTTTTCAGTATTTATTTTTCTAATAGAGGTAATATGCGACAACTGTTTTTGGAAATTTTCATTAATGTAATGAAAAATCGCTCCAACTATTTTTATAATGTTTGCCTGATCATTAATTCCTAATCCTTTTAGAGAAGTCGTTTGGAAATGACTGTTTATTAATTCTTCGGAATAAGTTATGTCGTAGATCCAATCCGGAAGTTTTGTTAATAATCCCTTATATTTGGGGAATATTTTTTTAATTTTATTTTTATCATTTTCATTAACAAGCAATTCAGCAGTCGGATTAGAATTAAACAAATCAATAATTTTTTGTTCTTCGCCTTCAACTACATTAAATTCTCCTGTTGAAATGTCAATATAGGCAAACGCGATTCTTGATTCATCAAAGAATACTGCACCCAAATAATTATTTTCTGATGAAGTTAAATATTTATCATTTACCGTAATTCCTGGTGTAACAATTTCTGTGATATCTCTTTTTACAAGTCCTTTTGCTTTTTTTGGATCTTCTATCTGTTCACAAATTGCAACTTTTAAACCGGCTTTTAGTAATTTATGTAAATATGAATCTAATGCGTGATAAGGGAATCCGGCTAAAGGTGTTCGAGTAGAATCAGTTTTACCGCGACTTGTTAGTGTAATGTTTAATACCTTGCTTACCTTTTTCGCATCAGCATTGAATGCTTCATAAAAGTCGCCCATGCGGAAAAGCATTATCTTGTCAGGATGCTTGGATTTTATTCTCTGATATTGTTGCATTAATGGTGTTAATTTATCTTTCTTTACCATAATAGAATTTAATTAAATATTTAGATAAATAAAATGAATTTGTCTAAAAAATAGAGTATAAATAACTCGAATGTACTTATTGTTGATGATATGGAAATAATAATTAAGAAATTCCTAAATTTTACAAATTAAAAAACCCGCTGAAAATTTCATATTCTCAACGGGTAAAAATATTTATTGATGATTATTTATTTTTTTATTTTGATCGTATCTTTTGATTCTGCGATTTTTGTAGGTTCCGATTTTTGTTTTCTTTCTCTGTTGTTAAAAATATTATACCAGATAGTTGCTGTTCCTAAAAATATCCAACCAATCCAAGTAAATCCTCTTAATATAGGGATACTTATTAAAATATGTATTATGAGCAGACCTGAAATAAACGGTAACAGCCATTTATCATAAGATGGTATTTTTTCAGCTATTAAATTACCAATCCAATTTGCCAGTACAAATTGTCCCATAAAAATAAGCGACCCATAGATTACAAAATAAATCAATGTAAAGGGAATTGTTATAATAAATATCATTGTAATTACAGCGAATATTGGAACTGCCAATAAATATAATAACCCCCAAGCTGTAATGTTTCCAGGATGTTCTTTTAATGTACCACTTGTTTTATTAAATGATCTTGGAAACAGGTAAAACCAGATAATTCCAAATATTAAACTAACCAAAAAGAATTTAAAATGTGATTTAAAAGTGGAATGATCTCGCGTATGAAATTTTCTAAAATCGGTTTTACCTCTTATTGTAATTGAATCCAAGTCAATATCTTCATCGCTATGTTCCAAATCACCGGTAATTGTTGCTAAATCATTTACTATTAGTTTTTTCGCATTAATTTTTGCATCGTTGTTTATTATACCATTTATTTCTACATATTCTGCTTCAATTTCTACTTCACCTGAAATAGTTCCGTTAATATAAATTTTTCCACCTTTAGCATTGAAATCGCCATAGCATACAGCAGAAGAATCCAGTACGATTTTTCCACCAAAAGCCTTAATGTCTTCATATACATTCCCGCTTATAACTATATTGCCACCAAATGCGTATAGATTTTCGTTTACAGTTCCGTTTAAATTAAAGTCGCCGCAAAAGGCATATAGATCTTCATCGATTCTGCTTTCAACAGTTACATCTCCACCGAAAATATAACAACTTTCCTCTACATCACCATTTAAAACAATATCTCCTCCAAAAAGGAAAAGATCTTCATCTAAGTTTTTATTGTATTTAATTTTGGAATCACCTTTTATTTGGAAGGCGAAAGTTTGTAATGTCAATATTAGAATTATTGGTAATAGATAAAATATTTTCTTCATTTTTTCTCCTTGGCTTTCGCCGTTTTGTTAATTTGACAATTTTTCATTCAATATTGTTGTCAAATTTATTGAAAAATATTATATATAAAAATAATAATCGTAATCTTTTTTGTAAAGATTAAATTTTTAAAGTAAATGATTGAGAAAGATAATTATATGTTTTATATTTATTACAGGATATTTAACACAGGAAAATAGGGATTAATAAAATGAAATTTACAATTAGAAAAGCTGTTGAGAAAGATTTTGCGGATATTTTATTTTTAATAAAAGAGTTGGCTGATTTTGAAAAAGCTCCTGAAAAAGTAACAAATTCAGTTGGGCAGATGAAAAACGAAAAAGATCATTTCCAATGTTTTGTTGCGGAAAATTCAGAAAAAGAAATTGTTGGATTCGCTCTATATTTTTTCACATATTATACTTGGGTTGGAAAATCACTCTATTTAGATGATTTATATGTAAAAAAACAATATCGTGGTAATCAAATTGGTACCGAATTATTGAAAAAAATATTTGAAATAGCAAAAAATGAAAATTGTAAGAGAGTTCGTTGGCAGGTATTAAATTGGAATAAACCGGCAATCGATATGTATAAAAAATCCGGTGCTGAAATTGATAATGAATGGAGTAATTGTGATTTTGATCCAAAAGGGATACGGGAATTTGGTTTATAGTTGACAAACTTCTAAAAAATCTCACACAAAAAGGTTCACGCAAAGGGGCGCAAAGAAAAGCAAAGAACGCAATGGAAGAAATAAAGTTTTAGATTATTGTTTCCCAATTTCGAATTTCACTACTAATTTCTTTCTATCTGTGTTTATCCGCCTAATCTGCATTATCCGTGTTCTATCCAAATTTCCAATTTCCAATTTCCAACTTCATACCCAAATAGGATTAGTTGCTGCAAATTTTTTATTTTTATTTTCGCCGCTTTCTATTTCAGCACGGATGTATCCATTATCTCTTTCTTGTAAAATAAATTTATGAGAATATGTTAGGTCGTTAATCTCT
>JAYEOX010000129.1:9874-11359 GCA_034723415.1 Fidelibacterota bacterium
CCAAATAGGATTAGTTGCTGCAAATTTTTTATTTTTATTTTCGCCGCTTTCTATTTCAGCACGGATGTATCCATTATCTCTTTCTTGTAAAATAAATTTATGAGAATATGTTAGGTCGTTAATCTCTTTTTCAAAGATGACTTTTTCTTGCTTTTCTTTTAAATTACCAAAGAATATTTTCAAGTTTTCCATTTTTCCAAATTCTCTGTTTGATTCGCATTTTATTTTAATTGTAAATTCATTCCCATTGGCAGATTCTCCTAATTCAAAAATATTTCCCAATTCATTTACAATTTTAATGTCAATGCTAAAACTATTCGTTATAAAACATTTACCATTTTTTAAAGAATTTAAAATGTCACTTTTGTTATTATTTGCAATTGTTCCTGTCCGATGTTTTCCCAAAAGTTGTTCGTCATTTTCAGTCAATGAGATCATTGGGGTTTTGATCTGTCTGTATTTATTAAAATTCCCGTGTGAATCATTTCCGGCATAGATAAAGAATTTTTTCCCTTCTATAAGTTGTTCAGCCCACAATTTAATACTTTCATCTAATTTGTCGTTTATTTTCCCGTTCATTATTTGGAAACCATTTAACCATTCAGATTGCTTGAAAGACCAATTGCCTCTATTTAGTAAGATCTTTTGTAAAAAAGGCACTTTTTCATTCGGATGTGCTGCAATTAGAAGTGCATTTTTTTGTGTCATTTTCTTAATATCTTTACAAAAATGATTTGGTTTTCGCTTGAGCCAATTTTCAGCACCATCACCATTTCCTGCTATAAATTTTTCATTATTAATTACAAGAAAATGAACATTTTGATTTTTTTTATTTCCACAACTTACCTCTTCGCCAAATAAAATTGATAAATTTTCTGTAGAATATTTTTCAGAATCTGTTTTTAAATTTTTCCATCTTGTAAAATCTTTATCCGGTAAATAATGTTCCCCTAATGTGTCATCAAGGTCATAAGAGTGATCTGTAATTGCAATGGAATTTAGTCCAATTGCTTCGGCAGTTTTTGAAATTGTTTCAACAGGAGCGCCAAATTCTACTTGATCGTGAGTATAAAAAGAGTGGATATGTAAATCGCTCCATAAAAACTTGTCTGAATTTGGGAATGATTCTGAAGCAATAAATATTTTTAAAGGAGAGTGTGATAACTGTTTAAAATTGTGTGTAACTGCTGTTTTTTTCTTTTTATTGACCTTATATTCTATTGTCGGAGTGATAGAAATAGTTTCATTTTTGTATTTCTCTAATTTTTGAAATGGTATAGAAAATATTTCATAATATAATAATTGATTAACTATTGTTTTTGGATTTGATATTAAAAATATTTCATCATCTGATCCAGTGATTTCTATTTTATCTATTTCTATTGGATATAAATGAGAATCCTTAATGATCAGTGATATCGGTAGAGATTTATTCGGAGCTAAACGATATGGAGCATCAAAAATAATTTCCGGCTCTTTTTTGTT
>JAYEOX010000130.1:0-2222 GCA_034723415.1 Fidelibacterota bacterium
AGTTTTTCTTTTTTTATTACATAAACCATTGTTTGAATTGAGGCATTTTTAAAAACTTTAAAATCCGAAAAATCAATAAATTTTAATATTTTACTTTCTGATAATATTTTATTTCTTAAGATAGAAGCCCCGGCACTTGTAATCCAATTATTTGTCGCAATAAAACTATGTAAACCATTTTCTTTCAAAAGATCAATTGAAAAACAGGAAAAAGAATACCACAAATCCATTTTCCCTTTATAATATTTTTTGAGTTTTCCATTTTTAAATTGAAAAACACTTCTGTCTGTATATTCTTTCACATATGGCGGATTCCCAATAACACAATCAAAACCCCTCGACTCCGCTCGGGGCAGGCCATAGCTACTCAAGATTCCCGGAAATTCATCTTCCCAATCAAAGACATTTATCTTTCTGATCTCCGTATCGTCAAACATATCAATTTGTGTATTGTCATAAAAATCAGAGCCGATGAGCGAGTTTCCGCATTTGATATTGTCAGACAGATCCGGCAGAAGTTGAAGGTCGCTGTGTTTAAAAAGCGAGTCGGCAGATTCGGTGTTTTCATCTTCCATAAGTTTCAGCAGAAGCGAAAGTTTTGTCACCTCCACCGCCTGTTTATCAATGTCCACACCAAAAATATTATTCAACAGAATTGATTTTTTCTCTTCGATCGAAAGACGAAATGTTTCCGCATCAACTTGATAAATTGTCCCTTTTTTCAATGCGGATTTTATATTTGATTTTTCAGTATAATATTTCAAACGATTGTCTAATAAAAATTGATAAGTGCCGACAAGGAAACTTCCCGAACCGCAGGCAGGATCGAGAATTCTTATCTCATCAATTTTTTCCGGTGATTTGTTTTTTATCTTTTCGCCAACAGTATTTTTCACAATGTAATCTACAATATATTGCGGAGTGTAATAGACACCGCCTGCTTTTTTCACTTCCGGCTTTTCCTCGACTTTTGCTTGATGCGACGGAGTTAGGCGAATGATCTTTCCCAAGAACTGCTCATAAATATTCCCCAGCGTTTCTATCGGCATAATTGATAATTCGTAAGGACATTTCGGATAATAGATCTCCAGAATAATTTTTTTCAGAACTTTGTTGTCAATTTGTAATTCATTCAGCCATTTGCTTTTTTTGAAAAGTCCGCTGTTATATTTTTTGTCTGCCTTGATGAATATTTTTACAAGATTTTCATAAATATTTTCAGAATTTGTAAGATCTTTCAAAATGCCGTAAGTTTCCATATTTCTGTCTTCGGCAATTCGTAAGAAAATAATTCTATCGATAATTTTTTGCACAGCAGTATTCAGATTGTAAATTGAGAGATTTAGATTTCGCAGTGCAATATTTTTTGCAAGATTATTTCGCCAATTTTCGATCAGTTTTAGGAATTCGTTATCAACTTCGGAAGTTCCCCTTTTATTTTTATTTTCAGTCACATATCTGTCAAAACTTCCCTTTAGAATTGAGTTTTTTGCGAAAGTATTGTAGATGAATTCAAAGTTTTTTTCATACTCTTCATAAGTGCAGTAGAATATTCGGCCGACACTTGCCTTATCATCCTGTTTCGGTTTGATCCTTGTATCATAGATGGCGAATTCCTCAAAATCGGTGAGAATTGAGAGCGGAACTTTTGCGGTATAACCATAACGACGGATCTGATAAGCAGGAGCGATATCTTTTTTTATATTTACAGACGGTTTTTTTGCTTCAACGAAAAATTTCCGTTCTTTTCCGATTCTGAAACTATAATCCGGTGCTTTTGGTTTACCTTGAATTACGACCTTATCTTCACGAACAACATCGCGATAATCTTCAGAAAATCCCTGGACATTTCTCACATCCCAATCGAGCAGCTCGAAAAATTTGTCGATGAAATCAACTCTTGTATTCGCTTCGTCGTAATTAGAATTTTTATATTGAATGATGTTAGTGTGAAATTGTTCAATTAAGTTTTGTAATTTCTGTACTTTGTTTTTCATTTCTATTCTCTTTTTATAATTATTAATAAAATAAACATAAATAATTTAAGATTCAATGAATATATTGTAATTCATTCGGTTAAAGCCGTATTGTGTTTGTAGATCGTATATAGTAGATTGTATGTGGTAGATTGTTGTGGTAGAGGCGACGATTGTGCATTTGTAAAGACGATGCATGTGTATATTGTAGAGGTGTAGTTGTAGAGTTGTAGAACCGATGCATGC
>JAYEOX010000131.1:0-599 GCA_034723415.1 Fidelibacterota bacterium
CAGTAGATGCAGTAGAAGGTATATCGGCAGATTCGAAGATAAATTTATCAATTAAGTTTGATGTAAAGAATGTACCTGCAAGCACAAGTGCTGGAGATATTTCACATAATTGTAAATTAACAATTTTAGCTAATTAACAATAAATAGAAAATAATATTAATGAAGAGGCGGTTTGTTAACTGTCTCTTTTTTTTATGTACAAAATTTTATGTTCATAAATAATTTAGATTTAATGCAAATACCAATATATCAAAATTGTTTAATAAAATAAACAAATTGTATATTTACTTAAACAAAATTTAATATTTATTAATTTAAAGATATAAAAAAATAAAAAAAGACAAAAAAATATAATTACATAACTGCGTATAATAAGCCAAGTTAGCCGGTTAATTAAAATAGTTATTATTAAAACTAACAATTCTGGCACAATAGTTGCATTATATTATGGCAGTATGAAAAATGAAAACAAAAAAAAGGAGAAGAAAATGAAGAAATTAATTGTATTACTATTGTTGTTGGGCGGTATAAGCACAGTATTCGCCGTTAATAATAATGATGACAATGTAGATGTTAACTGGACAATTCCCGCTGTAAAT
>JAYEOX010000131.1:699-11216 GCA_034723415.1 Fidelibacterota bacterium
CAGTAGATGCAGTAGAAGGTATATCGGCAGATTCGAAGATAAATTTATCAATTAAGTTTGATGTAAAGAATGTACCTGCAAGCACAAGTGCTGGAGATATTTCACATAATTGTAAATTAACAATTTTGGCTAATTAATAATAAAAAGAAAATTTAAAAAAGGAGAAGAAAATGAAGAAATTAATTGTATTACTATTGTTGTTGGGCGGTATAAGCACAGTATTCGCCGTTAATAATAATGATGACAATGTAGATGTTAACTGGACAATTCCCGCTGTAAATTCCATTGATATTGATGATGAAGCGATTGACATTGGAGAATTGAACCACACAGTTGGTAATGTAAATTTTGATGATGCAACAAGTTCAGGAACATATGATTATGCATCAAATCAAACATCAGAAAGAAAGATCACAGCAGAATTAACATCTGCAAATGTAGCAGCCGGTAACTTATATCTTACACTTGATGATCCAAACACAGAGACAGCAGGATCAGAAGTTGATATTACAAACAGTTATGGATCGGCAGTAGATGCAGTAGAAGGTATATCGGCAGATTCGAAGATAAATTTATCAATTAAGTTTGATGTAAAGAATGTACCTGCAAGCACAAGTGCTGGAGATATTTCACATAATTGTAAATTAACAATTTTAGCTAATTAACAATAAATAGAAAATAATATTAATGAAGAGGCGGTTTGTTAACTGTCTCTTTTTTTTATGTACAAAATTTTATGTTCATAAATAATTTAGATTTAATGCAAATACCAATATATCAAAATTGTTTAATAAAATAAACAAATTGTATATTTACTTAAACAAAATTTAATATTTATTAATTTAAAGATATAAAAAAATAAAAAAAGACAAAAAAATATAATCGCATAATAGCGTATAATAAGGCAAGTTAGCCAGTTAATTAAAATAGTTATTATTAAAACTAACAATTCTGGCACAATAGTTGCATTATATTATAGTGGTATGAAAATGAAAAAGGAAAATGAAAAAGGAAAATGATATAAAAATGAAAAATACAATATTGATTCTAGAAGATTCGAAAATTCAGAGAATACAGATAATAGATGAATTAAAACGAGATGATAGAGAGATAATATCAACAGGATCTATCCTTGAGGCAAAAGAAATTTACGACAGCAACAAGTTCAAAATTGGTCTATTTATACTTGATTTGAAGCTTCCTGATGGTAATGGAGTTGAATTTCTTGAATATGTAAGAGAATCTTTAAATGTTGCACCTGCTATTATTCAAAGCGGTTTTTTATCTCAAAATATTATAAGTAGGGCTAGAGAACTTGGAATTATTGAATTTTTTGAAAAACCAATTCAAATTACTAATTTAGTTTTAGTTGTAGAAGAATATTTTAATGACAATATCAATGCTAATAAGAAAAAAAAAATAATGTTTATAGTTAATTAATAAATAGGGTAAAATTATGAAGAAAATAGAAATAATAATATTAATTTTTTTAATGAATGTTGGTCTATATGCAATAGATAAACAATATCAAGTAAATTCTAGTTCAGACGATGCTGAAGAAAGAGCTGCCGGGTCACAAATTGGAGAAATGTATTTAAGTAGTAGTGATTTAGAGTTTGTTAGAGATGGAAATGACCAAGAAATTGGAATTAGATTTAATAATATTGACATTCCACAAAACGGTATTATAGATTCTGCAAAATTGGTTTTTGTTATTGATGAAGACAGAACAACTGAAACTAATTTAAATATTTATGCTCAATATACTGGTAATGCTTTAGAGTTTAATGATAATGATTATGATATTACTCAAAGAGCAAAAACATCTAATAGTGTTCAATGGAATAATGTTGATCCAGCAGCTGTTGGCGAGACCTTAACATCTCCTGATATTTCTGCGATAATACAAGAAGTTATCAATAGAGAGGACTGGTCATCTGGAAATTCATTGGCAGTAATTATAAATGGAGAGGGTCAAAGAATTGTTGAGTCATATAATGGTGATAGCAATAATGCTCCAATTTTGAATATATCTTTTATTGCCGGAGAAGAGGATGAAGGTAACGGAGACGAATCTGCAGGATTAGTTTCATTTTGGAACTTCAATGAAAATTCAGGATCTGTAGCAAAGGATTCTGTTGGTGATAATAATGGAGTAATTTATGGAGCAAGCTGGACAACTGGTATCAATGGGAGTGCTTTAGAATTTTTTGGAAAGGGAGAACGTTTAGAAGTAGATAATAGTAATTCTTTAAATATAGATGGTAATCAAATAACTTTATCAACTTGGTTTAAGCTTAGTGAGATTAAAAATGCGGGTGGACTTATTTTTAAGAATTCCCAATATTTTTTAAAGATTAATAATCAAGGAAAAATAAGTTTTGTTTTATATATTCCATCTTGGTCAGAGATCTCTACAGATTGGGGTGATAGGATTACAGATACTAACTGGCATCATGTTGCTGGTGTTTATGATGGAGTTGAAATGAAAATTTATTTAGATGGTAAAGAGTTTGCCAGTCAAGCTGTGAAAGGGAATATTCAACTTACAACTTCTGATGTTTGGATTGGAAGTCAAACAAAATCTCTAAATAATTTTAACGGGAAATTAGATGAAATAGGAATATATAACAAAGCATTAAGTGAGTCTGAAATTGAAGATTTATATAACAGTCAATCGCAAACCCCATCAGAAATTTTAGGTAATCATACAGACGAGGATGGTGATGGTTATTCTCAGGGTTGCACAGTAACAAGTCCACCAGAATGTGAAGAAGGAAGTTTTACTGTTGAATTTGAAGATATGTTTTCCGGAAGCGGAGAAACCATTAATGATGAAATTAACTGGATGGGTAGGTATGATTTGCCTAATGTTAGTGCTGTGACAGAAAATAATATAGCGAAAATTTATGGTTGGAAGAATATTAGAACTGTTAACAGTTATGACCATTCCTCAAAATGGGTTAAGTATTCCGTTCAGATCGTAGATGATAACACTGTGGCAAAAGTAGCAACCCATCCAATTTCTACAGAGTCGGGAGAAGTATTGGGAGGAATTGGAGTAGTGGTTAAATTTGAGAACAGTATAGCTACTATTTATGGAGATAATTTAGGTTATGCTCCACAAAGATCTATAGAATCAATTGATTTTTCTGGAGAAAGCGGTCCTTTGCAAGTTAATATCTATCAAAAAGACAAACAATATCAAGTAAAATTAGTCAGGGGCGAACACTCGGCCTTTAAGAGCTGGACAGGTAGTCGGGATGAATTAAATAATCCACAGACAATTTTACAGTTGGGGAGTGAAGGAAGTGATAGTTATTATGATAATGTCAATATTCAAATCTGTGAAGTTGTGCCAGAAGAGATGCAAGGTTCTGGAACAAAAGACGATCCTTACATTATTCTAACTTTGGATCATCTACAATCTATAAACGAAGATTTAGATGCTTATTATAATTTAGGTGTAAATATTGACGCTTCAGAAACTGAAAATTGGAATAATGGATTAGGTTTTGAACCACTTGGAAGTGTAGATAGTGCTTTTACTGGAGTTTTTGATGGTAAGGGATATATCATTTCAAATATTTATATTAATCGTCCAGATTTGAGTTATAGTGGATTGTTTGGTTATATTTATAGATATGGAGATGGTATAGCAATAATTAAAAATGTAGGTATTGAGAGTATTAACATAATTGCAAAGAATGAGATTGGAGGGTTAGTAGGTTATAATAAATATGGAGATATCTCAAATTGTTATGTTACTGAAGGTTCTATTAATGGAAGCGGATCTGTTGTAGGGGGATTAGTTGGACATAATCGTGGATATATTATAGATTCTTATTCAACTGCTGTTGAATTAGAGGGTTATTATGGTGTAGGAGGATTAATTGGAAGACACGATTATCATATCAGTAATACCTATGCTGCAAATATAGTTAATGTAAGAGATACCAATACTCCTTTCCAAGGAGGCTTAATTGGTTGGGTTAATACTGACTTTGAGCCAACAGTTAATAATTCGTTTTGGGACACAGAAGTATCAAATCAAAATACAACTCACCTAAATATGGGAACAGGAAAGACCACCGCTGAAATGCAAGATGTAGTAACCTTTACAGATGAAAATACTGACGGTTTAGATGATGCCTGGGACTTTATAAACAATCCTAATAATGATACCGCTAATGAAGATATTTGGATTATTGAAGAAGATGTTTATCCTTTTTTAACTTTATTTTCAGATTATGGACCAGATGAGCCAACACCGGTGACATTAATAGATTTTAATGCTAGTAATGAGAATGGAAATGTTGTACTTAATTGGAATACTGCTTCTGAAACAGATAATGTTGGTTACAAAATTTATAGAAAATTAAGAAACAAAGATAGTGAATTAATATCCTCTTATTCAGATAATTATGATCTGAAAGGACAAGGAAATTCAACTGAAAAACACAATTATGAATATATTGATTCAAATGTAAAAGCAAGTGTAGATTATACTTACATATTAAAAAATGTTGATTATTCAGGAACTGAAACCAAATCCGGTGAAGTAAATATTACAACAAATGAAAGTAATTTTATTATAAATGATAAATACATATTGGAAAACACATATCCAAATCCATTCAATTCCACATTTACAATTCCACTAAAATTGAACGAAAGTGCATTTGTAGATATAAAATTAATAAATATACTTGGACAGAAAGTATTACAGATCAAAGAGAATCAAATGGTTGAAGGTAATCATAATTTACAAGTAAATTGTAATGATCTAGTTTCAGGCACCTATTTTGTAAGAGTAACAGTTGATAATGTAAATGATGTTCAAAAAGTTGTTTTATTAAAATAAAGAACATTTAATTTTAGAAAAATAAGAAAAAATAGAATAGAAATTTAAAAAGAAAAAATGAAAAAAATAATAATTCTTGGCTTTTTAAATAATAATAATTACATTTCTTTAAACTAGGAGTTTGAATTATATGAAAATTTTTAAAACATTAATTATAATAATATTTATTACAACATTTTTATTTAGTGCTGATGCTGTATCTATTGTTCCATCTGATAAAACAATGATCGGCGGTAATACAGAAATATTTGATGTAAATATTAATAATGCCTTTAATCTGAGTGGTTTTGACATTCGGATCAAATATAATACAGATTATATTAGCTCATTTGTATTGACTGAAGGGACATTTCTAGACAATGCTGATGGTAATACTACTCAATGGTATGTTACAGGAGTTGCAGGTGACTATATTGCTCATTGTACAATTTTAGGACCAACAGAAGGAGCAACAGGTAATGGAAAATTATTTACAATTGAAATTACTACAAAAGATGTAAATTATACAGTAAATTCCGATATATTGTTGTATTCTGCTATTTTTAGTAAGTCTGACGACCATCCTGATGATCAATTTGCTGCTGTAGGTGTTTTAGAAAAAAGTATTTCAAACCAATCTATTTTAAATAGTGTTAATTTAACTATCTGGCCTAATTGGGGAAACATTGATATTATAGGTAATTGGGATATTATAAATATTTCTGAAAATGATATTATTAATTCAAATGAAGTTGAAAGTGCAGATAATTTTGTTTACCTGGATGTTAGTGGTTTTTCCTGCAACTGGTGGTTCTGTGATAACTGGAGAATCGATGTCAAAAAAACAGATATTAATTGGAATGAAAATCTTGTATTATCATTAAAAAGAGTTAATGATGGACATGCTGATAATAATGGAGAAATTAATGGTGGTACCAATTATCAAATAATTACAAATTCAAATCAATTATTTTGTGAAGGAGAGGGCGATAGAAAGAGAATCTATTTACAAAATAAATTAGGAGGATTATCCTATCAAATTCCTCCAGACACATATTCAACTACAATACAATTCACAATTATAGATGAGTAATATTTTTATTAAAAATTAAAAGAGGAATAAAATGGTTATTAAATTTAAAGAAAATATGATATATAGAAGTATTAAAAATAACTTAATAAAATATTTTTCTATTTTATTATTTATTATATATATACCAT
The DNA here is from genome assembly GCA_034723415.1 of Fidelibacterota bacterium. GTDB lineage: Bacteria > Fidelibacterota > Fidelibacteria > Fidelibacterales > Fidelibacteraceae > TCS52. The sequence goes on from JAYEOX010000131.1 coordinate 6,764, forward strand.
TTTCTTCAAAAGTACTTCTTGGTAGTATTTTAATTGAAAGTGAGCTATTTTTTCAAGATAACCTAAATATAGGAGAGAGATCTACGGGAGTAATCCGAATTAGAAATACAGGAGAAAAACCGGCAAAAGTAAATCTCTATAAGAAGGATTATTCATTTAATAGTAATGGTACAAATAGTTATTTGGAACCGGGAACTTTAGAGAGATCGAATGCAGATTGGATTACGATTGTTCCTGAAAAGGTTACAATCCCCGGTAATGGAAGAGTTGAAATAAATTATACCGTAAAGGTACCCTTTGATAAAGCTCTAATTGGTTCATATTGGAGTCTTATAATGGCTGAGCAAGTAACAAATCCAAAACTTAATAATAAAAAAAATAATGATAATGTACGAGTTGGTGTATTTGTTAGCACACGATATGGTATTCAAATACTTACAAATATTGGTTTAACGGGGCAAAAAAAACTTAAGTTTACAAAAACAAAAATTAAAAAAAATGTTGATAAAGAATATTTATTTGTAGACGTTAAAAATGTTGGAGATCAATTTTTACGGACAAAAATTTATGCTGAATTTTATGATCAATCAGGAAATTATATAGGTAAATTTTTAGGGGAGGAGAAAAAGAGAATATATCCTGATACATCTGTAAGATTTAAAATAGATATTAGTAAAATAAAAAATGGAAAATATAGTGTATTAATTGTTGCAGATGGTGAAGAAGAAGCATTGTTTGGAATAAAATATACTTTAACAATTGAATAAGGAATGAAATTATTAATCAATATTACAATTGTTATTTTCTTATTTTTTGTTTTGCCAGAATATTGTTTTTATAAAACTGATTCTGATAATACTAATTATATATTTAATGATATAAAAAAAATAGAATATGATTCTATTGACAATCAATTTAGCAGTATTTCTTATATTTATGATAATAAGCAAATTGGGACTGATTTTGATAATGTAGATAGTATATTAAATGATATTAGAAAAGTAGAACATGATTCTATTAACAATCAATTTAGCAGGATTTCTTATATTTATGATAATAAGCAAATTGGGACTGATTTTGATAATGTAGATAGTATATTAAATGATATTAGAAAAGTAGAACATGATTCTATTGACAATCAATTTGACAGCATTCTTTATTTATATGATAATAAACAAATTGGGACTGATTCAATATTTACTCACCCATTAAAAATATTGAATATGGATACCACTAATGTAACAAGTTTAGATACTGTTATGCAAGAGAAACAAAAATTGGGTCCTAAAAGTTTTCCGAAAGGTAATATAAAAATTATTGTCAATAATAAAAAAAAAAATAGAACAAGCCCCGGAAAAATAATTACTTTTCCAATTAAAATAATTAATAAAAGTAATTATAAAGCTACTTATATAAATAATGTTAAATTACCAAATAATTGGAGAATTCTCTCTAAAGCAAAAAAAATTATTTTTAATAAGCAGTCCGAAACTTTAGAATTAGTTAGCGTTTTTATTCCAGGGGCTACATTAGCGGGTAAATATAATATTGAATATTCACTTATAAATAAATATAATCCGAATGAAAAGAAAAATATAGTAAACATACCCGTTGTTGTTTTACCTGTAATTGACTTGAGTGTAAATCCAATGAATATAAGATATACAAGCGTTATTGCAGGGGAACCATATAAAGTAGATTTTATAGTTAGTAATAAAAGTAATAAATTAAATAAAATAAAGATACTACTTCAATCTGATTTGGGATATAATGTGAACCCAAAAATACAGGAAATAAATTTTCAACCAAATGAAAAGAAAATTATTCAGGCAATTGTTAAAACAGAGAAAGATATTGAAAAAAAGATTTTTGATAATACAATAATTAATTGTAATATTATTGGGAAACCGAATGTACGGGCAACAGCTAATTATAAAGTTCAAATTATTCCACGAACTCATGGTGCAGGCGAGAAATTTGTAAAAATTCCTATTAGATTGAAAAATACTTATGTAAGCAAATATGAAGATAAATATGAACATGGATTGCTAACTGAATTATCAGGCAATTTTACTATTGGAGAAAATAGAACTAATGTTAATTTTATATTTATGAAACCCAATATTGCGGGTGGATCAATAATTAAACAACAAGGAAGGTATTATGTTAGTATAAAATCCAACAATTTTTATTTGAATTTAGGAGATAGAAATTATTCTTTGTCTCCTCTTACATCAACTTCTTTATATGGTACTGGAATTGAATCAAGTTTTAAGTTTGGAAAGTTTGAGTTAGGTAGTTGGTATTATCATAAGAATAAATATAATAATCAGGATAGTAATATTAAAAGATATGCAAGCTATCTGAAATATCATTTCCATGGAAACGAGAATATAGGGGTTAACTATTTTAAAAATGAACAATATGGCAGAAATGGAAATATTATTAGTTTTAATACCCATTTGAATCCATTTAATAAGAAAACATTTGTTAATATGGAATATGCAATTAATAATCAGGATAGCAGTTATCAAGATGCTTATTTATTTGAGTCAAGAGGGTTTTATGATCGTTGGAATTATTCTTTTAAATTTATTCAATCCGACCCATTATTTAGAGGATACAATAATGATAAAGAATATCTCAGTGGAAATATTAACTTGAAAATATCAAACAATTGGAGAATATTCGCGAGTTTGCATAGTGGTAAGTATAATAGCGAATTTAGCGTCGATGAAATGCATTCTTATTTATCAGATTACTATAATGTAGGATTTAAATTTCTTAAATCTAAATTTCGTGCAGGTATAAATTATAATTATTTTGAGAGAGAAGATAGAACTCTTGGATCAGAGTATCATCAGGTTGAAAATAGAGTTAATTTTATTTTTAGCCAGCAGTTTAAAAAATTTAATTATAATATTTTTACGAATCATGGAATTGGGGAAAATTTACTTTCAGGAGTAGAATCATCTTTTAATAGATATGAACTTCGTTTTGGTTATAAGCATTCATCAAAACAATCTTATAATTTTAATATATCCTATAATGGATATGATTATAGAAGTGGAGCATTAATAAAAAAATATGTAAACGCCGGTTTAAATGTAAGATATAAATTATTCAAGAACTTAAAGGGAGAAGCATATTATAACATGTTTCATTATTTAAATGATATAAATTCCGGTTATAATAGCTTTAATGTTAGATTAACTCAGAAATTATTTAATGGTTATGTTTCACTTCAAACTAAACATTATTTGTACAATGATCCAGAGCAGTCAACTATACATGAAATGTTTTTAGAATATAGTTTACCAATTAACGCACCAATTTGGAAGAAAAAAAATGTCGGTCAAGTTTATGGAAATATTATTAATGCTGAAACCGGTGAACCATATAAAGATATTATAGTAAACATTGTTGATTTATTCTCAGTTACAAATGAAAAAGGGGAATATCGTTTCAAATATTTGGAAGCTGGAAAACATATTCTAAATATTAATGCTTCAAAATTAGATGCCAACTTAATACCACTTAATCAGGGTCCACTTATTATTAATGTCAGTAGCGGTGAGAAAAAAAGATTAGATATACAGCTTACGAAAACCAAAACTTTTATTGGTAAAGTGGCTGTTTACAAAGAAAAAGAAGTAGGTTTATTAACGAAATCACAAAAAAAAGAATATGTTTTTGATTATGGTTTGGAAAATGCGATTGTTGAATTGAGAAAAGAAGATAGAAAAGAACAGGTAATTTCAGGTTTACAAGGAAATTTTAGATTCTCAGAATTAATACCGGGTAAATGGAAATTATCAGTATTAGAAGAAGATATTCCCGAAGGATATTTTGTTAAAAAAGATAATTATGAAATTTATATTAAACCAAATGAAAAAACGAAGAGTTTTGAGATTAAGATATTGCCCAAAAGGCGAAAGATTCACATGATGGAGGAAGGTGGTGAAGTTAAATAGTTATTAATTAAAATAAGAAAATACCTATTTTGTAAATTATTTATCAAAAAAAAGACCTGTAATTTAAACAGGTCTTTTAATTCGTATGGGAATTTTGTTACTTTAAATTATAATAAGTAATGTTGCCTTTTTTTGTAACATCTAATTTATCTTCTTTTGATAGCCATCCAAGAGCCATTAAAATTTGATCTTTCTTTTCAGATGTTTTCTTTGTTAATCCGGTAACAGTCATTTTACCATTACTACTTAACATTTTCCATACTTTGCCAGCAATTGTCCCGATATTTTTCATTTTTCTCCTTTCAATTTTATGCAAAATATAGAACACAAAAATTCAATATGCAAACAAAAATATTAGAAATTTGAAATCAGAAATTTGGAATAAAGCGCGGATAATGCGGATTAGGAGGATACACATGGAGAAGAATGGAATTGGATTTGGAATTCGAAATTTGATTCGAAATTTATTTAAAATTCAT
>JAYEOX010000132.1:0-33157 GCA_034723415.1 Fidelibacterota bacterium
ATTTGTAATGTATCTCTGCATAGTTGAATGTAACTTTTGTTAAAAATTTATTAATTATATTCTCTAATATTCGCATGTTGTAAGATATGAAAATATTTCTTTTAATAACAATTTTATCTTATGAAAAATTTTCATAATTTATTGGTATGAAATTAATGGAGAAATCAAATGGGAAAAATTAATAGTGCACCTTTAGGATTATTGTTTTATGCAATTGCAGTAAATAACAAGGATCTGTTTAAAATAATAGAGAGAAAACTTGAAAAAAAATACGGAAATATTTTATTTGAAAGTGAAATAATAAATTTTAGTGAAAAAACTAATTACTATAAAAAAGAGATGGGCAGTAAGTTGTGGAAAAAATATTATTCTTATGAAACAATTATATCTTTGGAAGATATTTTCAAATATAAATATGAATCAAATAAATTGGAAGATGAATTTAAAACTGATGATAAACGAAATATTAATCTTGATCCCGGTTACATCACTCTTTTTAATTTTTCACTATTAACGACAAAGGGATATTCACACCGTATATATTTAGAAAAAGGAATTTATTCTGAAATTACACTTATTTATAAAAATAAAAAGTATGAATTTCTTCCTTGGACATATCCTGATTATAAATATAAGAATATTTTATGGTTGTTGGAAAGATCACGGTTATTTTTAAAAGAAAATTTATCAAAATAAGCAAAAAAACAAGACATAAGATTTGTTATATTGAAACACCACGAAAATTTTTGGGCAGATATTTTTCTTAATTATTATTTTATAAATTTAAAAATGTATACGATTTATGGAGTAAAATAACCCCTCCAAAGGCGGGCAAGCATGTTATTTTATTAAATTTCGAAGAAATTTAAATATGATAGTAAAATAATAGAATATTTGTGAAAAAAGTTTAGCTTTTTTGCATTAACATGGTTAATGCACTCCAAAAATACAAAACAAATTATTGAAATAATAATTTAATATTACTATAATCGAATAAATAATTCGAAGATATTATTTTCGTAATATACTATGTTATTGATAGTTATATAAATCATCCTCTTTTTTTCCTGGGGGGCAAATAATATCTATTATAAAATATATTGGTTTTATTTATTCTTAAAAAATAATCCCAAAGAAACCCCGTGGAAATTAAAATGTTCTCTTAATTTGTTTTCAAGAAATTTTTTATATTGGTTCGTGATCAATTTTGATTCATTGCAAAAAAAACCGAAAAATGGCGGATTCGATTTTAATTGAGTAATATATTTTATTTTAATGTGTTTCCCATTTGTTGCTTGCGGTGGTGTGTTTTTTATTATTTTCCCCATTACTTTATTAAGTATTGATGTTTTTATCTCCGTTTTTTTTCGAACTTGTAATAATAAAGCTTCATTAAGCACTTTCAACAGATTATTTCTATTAATTGCAGATGTGAAAAAAATGGGGAAATGTTTTAGTGCAGGATATCTTGAGTGAGCCCAATGTAAATATTCATCGGCGGTATATTCATTTTTTTCTACCAAATCCCATTTGTTAAATACAATGATCAACCCTTTAAAATTTTCTATAATGAAATTAATTAAACGAATGTCTTGTTTGGCAAATCCTTTATTAATATCAATAATATAAATACAAATATCACTTGAGTCTATTGATCTTTGAGTGCGAACATAACTGAAATATTCTAACGATCCCGTTATATTTGATTTTTTCCTTAAGCCGGCAGTATCAACGATATTAATTGTTTTTTTATTATAAACAAATTGGCTGTCAATACTATCTCTTGTTGTGCCGGGGATGTCAGTTACAATATGTCTATCAGTTCCTAAAAAAGAATTTGCAAAAGTTGATTTACCTGCATTTGGCATTCCAAGAAGAGCAAGGTTTAAGTAATAATTTTTCTTCTTCTTCTCTTTATGTGGCAACAACTCTGTAATTTTATCCAAAAGATCGCCGGAATTTCTTCCCGAAATTGCACTTACGCCGAATGCTTCTCCAAGCCCTAAAGAATAAAATTCATGTTTACTGTATTCTAATTCTTTATTATCTACTTTATTGGCAACAAGTAGAATAGATTTATTGCTTCGTTTCAATATTCGAGATATTTCTATATCATAATCTGTTACGCCTGTTGTTGCATCAACTACAAATAGAATTAAATCGGCTTCATTTGATGCGATCAATGCCTGTTTCCGCACATTTTTATCTATCATATTTTTTGGATGGATCATAATTCCACCGGTGTCTATGATTGTGAAGTTTTTCGCATTCCACATCACTTCGGAATAGACCCTATCTCTTGTTACGCCTTCTATTTCGTGAACTATTGCCTTTCTCTGCTTTAGGAAACGATTAAATAATGTTGATTTTCCGATATTCGGACGACCAACTATTGCAACAACATTTGACATATATTTACCTTACTATTTTTTTAATCATTATTATTAAATATTTTTTTCCAATATTCAACTTCTTCTGAATTCATTGTATTTTCTTTTTGAGAAGTTGTTCTGTTCTTTTGTTTGTTTTTAATTAAATATTTTTTTATGAATTTATCACTTGAGATAACATTTAGTCCGCCTTGTCTTACATATTTCACAATAGATCTGTCGGATGAGATAACTGTAACTTTTTTTTGCTCATATTTTTCGGATAAATTTTTTATAACACCATCTGCTTTTTGTCCTTTTGATGATGAGTAAATGATCTGAATATTGGAGTTTATTTTATTTGTTTGTGAATAACTTTGTCCGTCAAATACAATAATTATTTTGTTATTTTTACTAATGGAAATGTTTGAAATTTGCCTGATAAAATCCTCGCGTATATGTTGATGGTCGGCATAATTAATAACATCATACATTTTAAACATAATATTATGAGCATCTAAAATATAGATCATCTGTTTTTTATTCTCTTCTTTTTTAACAAATATGATTCATAATTATTTTTCTTTATATTTGTTAAAATATTTTCTTCACTGTTTTTAAGTCGATTATATACAACGGTTATTTCCAAGGGAGCAGTGCAAATTACCACAGATGTAATTCCGTCCATTCTAATAATTGATCTTTTTAACGAATCAATATTTGTTGAATTTTCTGTTTTTTTAATTTTAATTTCCAGTTCATTATAAATTGATCCACAGCTTATAAAAGATATAAGTATTAAAAAAAGAATTATTTTTTTCATGTATTCCTCTTAATTGTTTTTAGATCAAATAAAATAAAAATGCGAAAAAATGACTAATACTTCCGCCTAAAACAAAGAGATGCCAAATGGAATGATTAAAAGGCATTTTATCCCAAACAAAAAATATTATTCCCAATGTATAAGATAACCCGCCGATCAACATCCACATAAAGAACATAAATGGGACTTCAGATATTAGCGGTTTAATAACAAATACAATTAACCAACCCATTATTAAATAAGTAATTACCGAGAAACCCCAGAATTTATGAAAAAATAAAAATTGTTTTACAACACCAAGAATTGCCAATCCCCAAATCACACCAAAGATCGACCATCCTAATGGACCTCTTAATACTGTTAATGTAATCGGGGTATAAGTTCCGGCGATCAACAAATAAATTGATGCATAGTCAAATAATCTAAAAAATTCTTTTCTTTTTTTGCTGCTGGAACTATGATATAATGTTGAAAATAAATATAGTATTATTAATGTTGCTCCATAAATACTAAAACTTACGATTTGCCAAGCGTTTCCACGCTGACTAGAGAATACAACAAGCAAAACTAATGCGGCAATGCTAAGAGCAATTCCAATTCCATGTGTTATGCCATTTGCTATTTCTTCACCTGTCGTTTGATTTGGTAATTGTATTTTCTTTGGTTTTTTCTTCACTCACTTATTTCCTTGATTTATTATAATATTAATTAATAACAAATTTTAATTGAATCTATTAATAAATTCTTTTACTGCTTTTTTGCTTTTGCTAAAATCTATCTTTTTCGAAATGATTATATTTACTAAAACAGTTTCCTTTTCTTCTATGGGAATTCTTTTGTTTACTACAACTACCGGCAAATTATTCAGCAAACAATAACCACCGGAAAAGGTGCCAACTCCATAAACTATATCTATTTCATTTTCTTTAATTAAATTTTCAAGTTCTTTTAGAATTTTTTTTGACTTCATTATAGCAAATTTCCTTTATCGTTAATTTGAAGTATATCTACAACATCTTTTACATGTTCGGAATCCTTGCGAGGTACGACTAAGATCACACCATTTTCTTCAATGATAACTAAATCATGAACATTGTATGTAAAGATTTGAGAATTTTTACTGTAAACATAATTTTTTGTTGATTCAGTTAATATTCCGTCAGAATGATTTACATTTTTATTTTTATCTTTGTTATCTAATTTATATACTGCATTCCAGCTGCCAATATCACTCCAATCAAAATAACAAAGAACAACTTTTACATTATCGGCTTTCTCTAAAACACCATAATCAATTGAAATCGGTGAAATAGATGACCACAATTTTTCAATAGAAGTTTCGTATTTTTTTGTTCCGATAGTTTCTTTAATATTTGAGATAATTCTAAATAATTCAGGAATATGTTTGCTGATAGCTTTTAGTATAGTTGTGCCTTTCCAAACGAACATGCCGCTGTTCCATAGGAATTCTTGTGATTTTATAAATCTTTTTGCTGTTTGTAAATTTGGTTTTTCAGCGAATGTTTTTGATTTATATACGAATTTGTAATTAGGAATATTTTCTTTTTCAATTTGGACATATCCATATCCGGTAGCAGGAAAGGTTGGTTTAATTCCAAATGTAATTAATACATTTTTTATTGTTGCAACCTCAATTGCTTTTTTAACAGATAGAACGAATTTTTTTTCATTTTTTATTAAATGATCAGCAGGAAAAAATCCGATAATTGCCGATGGATCTTTCTTTACAATGTGTGCTGCTGCAAGAGCGATAGCCGGAGCTGTATTTTTTCCCGATGGCTCAATAATAAAATTTTTCCATTTGATCTTATCATTTTGTGCCAATATCATTTTCGCTTGCGTGTGGTTTGTAATAATATAGATATTATCAATTGAAGACAATTTTTCTAATCTTTTGATTGTTAAATTTATCATTGTGCCGGTATCAAATATGTCAAGTAATTGCTTGGGGGATTTTTTTCTGCTGCGAGGCCAAAATCTCTTACCAACTCCACCGGCCATAATGATACTATAATAATTATTCATAAAAATATTCTCCATTATAAATTATTTTTGTTTTTCCCTTTAACCAAATTTTATTGTTTTCTTTAAAAATTATAATATTCCCACCATTGAAAATCGATATGATAGGATATTTCATTTTGTAAATATTGTTGGCTAAAATACTACTTGCAACACCTCCGGTTGCGCAGGATAATGTTTCGTTGTTTACACCATTTTCAAAAGTTCTCACTCTAATTTTCGAATCACTTATTTTTTTAATAAAGTTGAAATTTGAGTGAAATGCTTTATATCTAGGATGTTCATGTAAATATTTCCCCTTTTCTACAATGTCAAAATTTTTAATATTTTCTACAGGAATAACAAAATGATTAACCCCAACTTTAAATTTGTAGTGCGTTTCGTCATCAAATTTAAATGTTTGAAATTGCTCATTTACAGACATGCTGACAGCTATATTGTCTTTTGAAATCGTTGCATCATGAATCCCGTCATCGGCAATGAAAGTAACTTTATTAGCACACCAGTTTTTTGAAAAAGCATATTTTACTAATGCTCGTGAACCGTTACCACAGAATTTTCCCTTTGAACCATCAGAGTTAAAATATGTCATTTTAAATGGGAACGATTCGTTTTTTTCAATTAGCAGAACTCCATCAGCCCCAATTCCGAAATGTCTATCGCAAATTTTAGGAATTAGTGAAATGAAATTATCCGGCAATTTTTGTATATTAAGATCAATTAAAATAAAATCGTTACCGGTAGCTTCTAATTTTGTAAATAGTATTTTGTTTTTATTTTGCATCTTTTATTTTTAATTCTCCAATATCTGTATCCCAATGTGCTCTAACTTGTATATCATTCATCAATGATTTTTGAATCTCTGGTGAGATAAACGGATAAATATTTCCGTTATCAATGTGATCATTTCCATTTTTGTCAAGGTAATAATATAACTGAAATTTTCCGGAAGGCAAATTGTCAAATAAAAGATCATCATTTTTATTTGGCCTTGTTTGGAAATTATATTTTTCATTTGATAAGATCAAAACAAGTTCCGGTAAATATGAAATCTGTCCAATTACTCTTCCTGAATCCGTATTTACAATTTGATTGATATTTACACTGTAAGTCGAGTCACTATTCAAAAATGAATAATTTTTGTTATTAGGTAATGATAATAAAAATTTTCCACCTATTGATTTATTTTTTAATTGGTTGTTGAATTCATAAAACCCAGAATGTTTTTTATGAACTGTTTGAAAAGTTGTATCATCGCCAACAATTAATTTTCCTTTGAGAGAAGTTGTGTCCAATAAAGGAGTAGTTATCAATTGCTTGTTTGTATATTGTAAAGTATAACTTGAATCTGAAAATTTATTTACGAAAAATTCACCGGATGTATCTGATAAAAACTGATTAAAATCATCGAATAGGTTATTTATAGAAATAGTTGCGCTATCGGTATCAAGATAGTTATGTATTATATTAACTGTTTTTTCTTTCACAATAAATGTGTCAATGGAAGTGCCATTAATTTTAAAACTGTTTTTATCATTCATTTGTGAAATTGGTTTTGAAAAAGTTAATTTTGTTTCATTTTGGTAAATGTTTTCAATTTTTATTAGTTTTGGAGTTAGGAAATTATCTCGGACAACAGTAAAATCTAAATTTGATGTAATCGTATCATTTATATTTACGAATAATTTATTTGGTAATATTAAATCATCAAATTTCGGTTCATATTTCTTGTTGTTATCGTTATCAACAAAACCGAAGGCAATGAATTTTTTGGATGGCAAATAATTAAAATGGAATGATCCATTATTATCCGATTGTAAGTAATATTCATATTTATTAAATAATGAATCCAACGAATTTGTTAATGAAGAGAAGATGATCATACTATTGTCATTTTTATTTAAACCATAAATTTGCCCTTTTATTGAACCGGAGGGAATTTTATTTCCTGTTGAAAAAGATAGTGTAATAATTTTATTAATGTTGTTTCCCCTTAAATCACAGAGGTCTCGATCTATAATTATTGTATAGAATTGATTTTCTTTCCATTCTGATTCGGGAGTAATTATAATGTTTTTTCTTTTAATTTGTATGGAGTAATCTGTCAAATTTAAAGGGAATATGGTAATGGCTTTTTTTACAGAGATTTTACTCGGCATTTCCGATAGTGTAAAAATAATATCAGTATCGGTGTCAATATTGGTGCCACCATCTATTATATTATCGAGCAATATAGCAGGAGGAGTAGAATCTTTTGGCCCTCCGCCGGGTAAACCTTGTGAAGCACAATTGTATAAATTCACAAGTGAAAATAAAAATAGTATTAATAATATATATTTTTTCATATCATAAGATATAAAATTTTTTATAAGACACATAACAAATTAAAATTTTATCTTATATTTTTTATAACATGTTGATTTTAATTAATGGCGGATTTTTTAATTAAATAATCATAAAAAAAGTTTTTTAAAAGTTTTTAGAAAATTAATTGGAATATAAATAAAAATTACTTAAATTATTTACTAAGTAACAAAAAGGAGAAAAAAATGAAGTCAATAACATTAGGATTAGTTTTTACTTTATTGGTTTCCGGCTCAATGGTCTTTGGGCAAAGCAACACAGATATCAAACAATCAAAACAGATCAAGGTAATCGTCGCAGAATTAGACAGGGTTGGGAAAAGGATTAATGCTGTCGAAAAGCAAATTAAAATTATTGTTGAAGAGATTGACAAGGTTGGTAAAGGCACATCATCGGTAGATACTGAAAAATATGATGAAAGTCTAAAAGTACTTACCGAAAAAGTAGTTGAAGTAGTAGATCAAACAAAAGATGTCGATGGGAAAATAAAAATCTTGGCCAACAAAATATCAAGCAATGATAATAAAATAAAATCGATGGTTGACACAACCCAAATTGAGATAACCCGGGATGAAATAAAACAGATAAAAACTGATATTGAAAAATTAACTGAAGAAATAAGTAATATAAAATCGAAACCGGAACAAGAGCAAGAGCTAGAGTTAGTAATGGAATCACATTATTATGATTATAATAGAGCTTTATGGAATTTTAATAATGGTAATTATCAGTTAGCTTCAAATGAATTTATCAGAATAAGATCTAACAAAAACAATAACTTGGCTGATAATGCTCAATATTGGTTAGGCGAATGTTTTTATGCTCAAGGACTTTATAAACAAGCAATAACAGAATTTGAAAATGTATTTACTTATGATAAAAAAGATAAATATGATGATGCACAACTTAAATTGGGATATTGTTATAAGAAATTATCCAATAGAGCAAGAGCAATAGAAGAATTTGAAAGATTTGTGCAATATTATCCGTATAGTGAATATTATGAATTAGCATTAAGAGAACTCTCATATTTAAGGTAACCAATGTCATTAAAAATTTATCATGTAACAAATGAAATTAATCCATTCACCGGTAACACAAATGTAGGCGATTTTATTAAAAATTATTCCGTTATTTATAATGAGAATAAAGTTGATATCAGATTGTTTCTTCCAAAATATGGGTATATTTCTGACAGAAAAAATGTATTGCGTGAAGTAATTAGATTACAAGATATTCCGGTGAATTATTTAAATGGTGAAATGCATTCATCGGTCAAATCATCTTTTATTCCTGATTCAAGAGTACAAACATATTTTTTAGAACAAGCGGAAATGTTTAATAAAATAGATAAAAAATCTATTGTAGAAAAGGCATTATCAAAATCCATTAGGAAAAAATATTTTGATAGCTTTATGTATTTTTCTATTGCATCGTTAAATACATTGAAATATTTGTATTGGAAACCAGATCGTATAATTAGTAATAATTGGTGTTCTGCAATAATTCCAATTTTGTTAAAAAATAATTATTATAATGATACTTGGTTTAGTGGCACAAAGACTGTTTTGTTTTTGAGTTCTGATCAGCCATTTGCATCTTTCTCTAAGAAAATTCAAAAATCTTTTAAAATTCCTAAATGTAAGTTTGATATTTCCGATCCAATTGAATATTTAAAAGCCGCAATTTACTATTCCGATGGTGTTACATTTTTAAAAGTTAAAGGGAAGAATTATTTACAGGAACTTTTAAAAGATAAGGACATATCAAAATTGATTAAAGGAATGGGAGATTCTTATAAAGAGATAAATTTAGAATCCATTGAAGAAAAAGAATTTTTATTAAAAACTGCGAAGGAATATTACACTTACCTTGAAAAAATTTAAAATATTATCAATAAATAAATATAAAAGTAATTCAAACAAATTCACTGGGGCATTTTTAAAAAGCATTTTTAATATGTTTTTATTGTCTATTTTGATCATTTTTATTATTCAGTGTGCAAAAACTCCATTTGAAAATGAAAATGGATTTTCCGGAGTTATTGTTGATACTTTAGAATTCAATTCAAATATTATTGATTCTGTAAAAAATGCTTCTGTTGATATTTCTAGTAATGATGCAATTTATAATATGGTTGGTAATTATAAAGATGTTAAAAATAAATTCTCATTAGAATTTTTGAGTTTGAGCTCATTACAAAGTATTTCTGATACCGAAAAAGTAACGATAAATGATGCAAAAATTAAATTTTATCTACATAAGGATTGGAATAATATTGATAATTCTGTTAGCCTGGATGTAAAATGGGTTTCTTCCGATTCTTTGTATTGGTGGAATAATAGTAGCGATCCTGATAGTGTCTGGTCATTAATTTACGATAATTCAACTGAAATTATAAATAATTATACATTAGATTTGAGTAGTGATTCTACACTTATGAATATTGATGTTGATATTATTAATGATTGGGTGGCAAGTGCTGACAGTAATAATGGGTTGATCTTTGAAATGTCTGAACCGGATGCTGAAGAAATGATCTCATTTTATTCTTATGATTACTCAGATGTTTCTCTAATTCCTCAATTAATTCTTGAATGCGAAATTTCAGATACAAATGATGTTTATTTATTTGATTCTACTTTTACGATTTACTCGACAGCTGATTTGCAATATTCAGAAAACGATTTTGATGTTGAATACGATTCGTTGATTGCTTCGCAAGGCGCAATTTACAGACCTTTAATTACTTTAGACAGTTTAAGAGAAATTGATAACATTGATGAGCGAATGATTATTAATTCTGCTGTAGCTACATTAACAATTGATCAATTAAAATCTTCAATAGCTAATGGCGACACATTAAGTTTATATGTTGGATATTTCCAATCGGATTCTTGGAATGACGAGGATATCCAATATGATTTTGCTACCGGGAAAACAATTGAAAATATTACTAATCTTACAGATACGATAAGTATAAATATTCCTTATGTTATTCAAAATATAATAGCTACAAAAGATTATGAACAAAATGGTATTTTTATTCAAGTGGATAATGAAAGATATGATTTTAACAGAATATATTTTAATAGAAATGCCTTTGATTTAAATTTAATTTATACAAATTTTATTAGGGAAAATGAATAAAAAAATAATAACATTAATATTTATTGCACTTTTGGGTGGCAATTTATTTGGAAGTATTTTTGACACTTATGGTATTGGCAGAGTTGGGATTAATTATTCTGTTGCATCTGCAGGTCGCGGATATACTACAGCTTTATATAACAATAGCTTAACAATTAATTTTCAAAATCCGGCAAGCTTAGCAATGACAAAATATGCCGGATTCAATTTAGGAATAAAATCGCATTTTAATAATATTGATCCGTTTGGTTACACAGAATCAGCTGTCGATTTTTCTTATGGAACAATAATTTTCCCATTTTCGAAAAAAGGTGGATGTTCAATAGGATTAGTACCAATTGCATCAGCAAATTCTACTTATAATATAAGGAACAATAGTGGAGGATATACCGAACAAATTATCAATGATGGGAAGTTATATTCTGCCAATATAAATATTGGATATAAGGTTTTGCCTTTTTTAGATGTTGGATTTGGTTATGAATTTTTAACAGGTGGTTATAATTTTATTAAAGATATTGATTTTGATGACGAATCTTTACAATCTGCAAATTTAACTTCTGATTATGGAATTGATGGAAGACAATTATCAACGGGAGCAGTGTTGTCATATAAAGATAAAATTAATTTTGGTATTAGTTATTCTTTTGTATTCAATATGGAACAAAAAATAATAAATATTTATGATGCAACAAATAATTATTACTCTTTAAAAGATACAACTTATTCTGCTGATGATATATTGCCAAACAAATTGAATATAGGTGTTACTTATAATATTAATAAGAAATATCGTTTGAACTTAGAATTTTTGACTTATGGGTTTGATAATATAGATGAAGTTAATCCTGTTTATGAAAATGGTGGTGTTAATAATTACTCACATTTCGGTTTTGGCTTGGAAAAAAGTGGCGGGAATAGTATTTTTGATTCGTTCTTTAAAAAAATGATTTTAAGAACCGGATGTTTTTATAATAGTAATTATTATCATAATAGTTCAGATGATGCGGTAATTTCGAAAGGAATAACATTTGGAATTGGTATTCCATACAATAAATTTAAAAGTAGAATTGACTTGTCATTTGTTTTGGAACGAAATTCGGGCACAATATATGAACATCAAAGTACTGGGGAACTGAATATTGACGAAAATGTTTATCGTTTACAAATATCGTTTTTAACAACTGAAAAATGGTTTAACACTAAGGGAAAATATAGATAAAATATTTAATTATTAAAGGAGATAGGGAGATGAAGCAAGAATTTTCGAAAAATAGTTTGTTTGTTACAATTGTAATTTCTATTATTATAATCTTTACTTTTGCAACTAATTGTGTGCCACCTTCACAAAAATCTGCAGATGAAGAGTTAGTAGCAAGAAAAGCAAGACGAGATTCTTTAAGAAAAGTAAATTATCATAGATGTGAATTTGCAATGAGTAATGCTAATCAATATAAATTACAAGGACAATGGCAAAAAAGTATTGATAATTATCGTAAAATAATGGAATATGGGTGTACAGAAGATTTTGCAAAAAATTTATTTAAAGATATGGCTCATTGTTATAATAAATTAGGTAAAACGGATTCAGCTATCTGGGCTATTAACGAAGCGTTAGTGTATAGATCTACAGATATATACTTTTTGAAATTACTTGCATATTATCATGAAAGAGAAGGTGAGGTATATACTGTTGTTAAGGACTGGGAAAGAATAAATACACTTTTTCCCGGCAATATAGAATATATGTTCAAACTAGCAGATTATTATTTTAAAATAGGGAAATATACAAAAGAGATAAATTTATTAGAGGAAATATTATCAATTGATCCAGGAAATAAAAAAGCCGATCTTGCTATAATATCTGCATACGAAGCTAGTGGCATAGACCCGATTGAAAGGTATAAAACAGTATATATGAAAGATAAATCTAATGTACAAAATGGGTATCGTTATGGAAAAGCATTATTTGATGCAGCTAATTATGATCAAGCTATTAATGTGTTATCTAAAAGTAAAAGCAACAATCCAAATAACAGAAGTATTATTGAATTGCTCGGTAAATGTTATGATTATAAGGGAATGACTGACAAATCTTTAGAAGTTTATACAGAATTAGCTCATAAATGTTCAAATGATTCCAAAATGCTTATTAAGGTTGTAGAATTGAATTTGACTTTATCAAATTATAAAAAAGCGTTAGAATATGCAAGTATGGCTATAAAATTACCAGAAAATAAAGGTGGTGCCTATAAATCAAGAGGTGATGTTTATTATGCAATTGCCGAAGATTGCTTTTCTAAAAAAGATAAAATAAGCTTTAGTGATAAATTAGTTTTTCATATGGCTTATGAAGATTATAAGAACGCTTTGGCAAATGGAAACAGAGTGGTTAAATCCAAATTAAAGCATTTGGAAAAAAATGAACTGATAATTAGCGGTAAAAGTGATTATTTCTTGGCACCAAAAACAAGTAAAATATCTTCAAATGAATTTAAACCTGTAGGAGATTGTTATTCTTGGATCAAAAGAACAGTAAAAGTAAAGTAGTATTTTTAGGTGCTGACCACGCCGGTTATGATGCTAAAAATTACGCTTTAACTTATATTAAAAGTTTGGGTATTGATGCAATTGATTTGGGGACATTTTCTGAAGAAAGTATTGATTATCCTGAAATTGCATTTAAAGTCGCTCGCAAAGTTACTGAAAGTAATGATCATTACGGGATTTTATTCTGTGGAACAGGAATCGGTATGAGTATTTGTGCTAATAAAGTGAAAAATATACGTGCTGCACTATGTACAACTGTATTCCATGTTGAAATGGCAAGGAAACATAATAATGCAAATATTTTAGCTATTGGTGGTAGAATTTCTTCAAGAGAGATGATTAAAAAAATGATAGATAAATGGTTTGCTACCGAATTTGAAGGTGGTAGACATCAAAGAAGAATAGATAAAATAAAAAAATATTCGGAGTGTTAAAATGTATGAATCATTAAAAAAACAGGATCCTGAATTATTTAAAACTATTAAAAATGAGATATTAAGGCAAAATGAAACGCTGGAGATGATCGCTTCTGAAAATTTTGTTAGTAGAGCTGTTTTGGAGACAGATTCTAATATAATGACGAATAAATATGCAGAGGGATATCCCGGGAAAAGATATTATGGTGGATGTGTGAATGTTGACGATGCAGAAAATATTGCAAGAGATAGAGCAAAGAAATTGTTTGGAGCAGAATACGCAAATGTACAACCACATTCAGGAAGTCAGGCTAATATGGCTGTATATTTTAATTATTTAAAGCCCGGGGACACAGTTTTGGGAATGAATTTATCTCATGGTGGACATTTAACTCATGGTAGTCCCGTAAATTTTTCAGGCAAGTTATATAATATTGTTAGTTATGGTGTTTCGAAAAAAACCGGATATATTGATTATGATGACGTGAGGAAAAAAGCAAAGGAATTCAAACCTAAAATGATAATTGCAGGTGCAAGTGCATATCCTCGTTTTTATGATTTTGAAAAATTTAGGGAAATTGCTGACGAAGTTGGAGCATTTTTGATGGCAGATGTTGCTCACCCAGCCGGATTGATCGCTGCCAAACTTCATCCGGATCCAATTCCATATTGTGATGTTGTAACTACGACAACTCATAAAACGCTCCGAGGTCCTCGTGGTGGAATGATCTTAATTGGAAAAGATAAAGAAAATCCATTTGGAAAAGTAGCTCGGAAAAGTGGTAGAGTGAAAATGATGTCAGAATTGATGGATTCTACTGTTATGCCCGGTATTCAAGGCGGTCCTTTGATGCATATTATCGCAGCAAAAGCTGTGGCTTTTGGAGAGGCGCTAAAACCGGAATTCAAAGAATATAGCAAACAAATTATTAAAAATACTCAGACATTAGTCGAAGAATTACTGTCTTATGATTTTGATTTGGTTTCTGGTGGAAGTGACAATCATTTAATATTAATTGATCTTCATAATAAAGGTATATCAGGGAAAAAAGCTGAAAAAGGTTTGGAAAAAGCAGGAATTACGGTTAATAAAAATATGGTTCCGTTTGACGATAGAAGTCCATTTATTACGAGTGGCATTAGAATAGGAACACCAGCTTTAACAACTCGTGGTTTTAAAGAAAATGAAATGAAGTTGATTGCCGGTTTTATTAATAAAATTGTTTCTGATCCAAAAAACGAAGAAAATATTTCACAGATAAAGAATGAGATAAGAGAGATTTCAAAAAGATTTCCATTATATAAAAAACAATTAGAGGAAATATAGTTGAATTGTCCAAATTGCGGACATTCGGAAAATAAAGTAATTGATTCGAGACACATTATCGGAGATAATGGAATACGTCGTCGAAGAGAATGTATAAAATGTCATAAACGCTTTACTACTTATGAATATATTACTTTAAATAATGTATTTGTAATAAAGTCAGATGGAAGTAGAGAAGACTTTAATAGAGAAAAATTAATTCAAAGTATAAAATTACCTTGCACAAAAAGGCCAATTTCAATGAATAAAATTATTAGAATTGCAAAAGATATTGAGAAAAAATTTGAAAAAGATGGATATGCTGAAGTGAAGTCGTCTCTTATTGGAGAAGAGGTAATTAAACGATTAAAAAAAATTGATAAAGTAGCATATATTCGCTTTGCATCGATTTATCATGAATTTAGAGATGTTACGGAATTCAAAAATGAAATTGACAATATAGAAAAAAATAAATAAAAATATTGACATTAATATTTTTATGTTGTAATATTTAATAATTTTAAAGGAGAAAAATATAAAAATTCGTTATTAGGTAGTTTACATTGACAAGAGAGAAGTTAAGATGAGGAAACTTAAAACGAATTAATTTAAGAACGAGTGTAGATATCGTTCACATTTTATTAGAAGGAGGAAAAAATGAAAAAAATAATATTTATTCTGGTAATTTCTGTTTTATTATCATTCAATTTTTTATTGGCTCAGGGTGAAGCGAGTGCAATTTTTCTATTAATTGCTCCGGGTTCTCGTGCCGAAGCAATGGGCGAAGCACAAGTAGCTAATTCAAATGATGCATATTCATCATATTGGAATCCGGCTGGAATGGCATTTATGCGCAAGAGTGAATTGGGATTAATGCATGTTAATTGGCTTAGAAATCTTGGTATTGATGATATGTATTATGATATTTTAACCGGTGGTGTAAAAACATCATTTGGAACATTTGGCGGACATGTTATATATTTAAATCTTGGTGAACAACAGAGAACAGATGAATATGGAAATGATTTAGGAACATTTACAAGTTATTTAACAGCTGCAACAGGATCTTACGGTACAAGATTATCTAAAAATTCTGCAATTGGAATAAATGCCAAAGTTGTTTATCAAAAATTGACGGACAAAGGAACAATTCAAGAAGAGGGAAAGGGTGCAGCTTTACATTTTGCATTTGATCTTGGATACCAAAAAAGAAAATTATTGGGAGATATTGTTGATTTTGGTGTTGCTATTTCTAATATTGGTCCTAAAGTAACTTTTATTGATGAAGATCAAGCAGATCCACAACCGACAAATTTAAAACTTGGATTTAATTTTAATGTAGTTAACAAGAAATATCATAAATGGGCAATTGTTACAGATATGAATAAACTTTTAGTCGCAAGTTATCCGTCAATGGATACCGATGGTGATTATTTTATTTCCGAAAATGAAAAGGCATATACCGATCCACTTTATAAAGCAATTTTTACATCTTGGGTGGATGATTGGAATTATGATGGTGATATTGATTATGATAATGATGGGCTGATCGGTGGATTTACACTAAATGCAATAACCGATAAATACGAAAAATTACAAGATACCACTGCTGCAGGTGAGCCTACAGAGCAGTGGGGCGAATATAATGAAAATGGGAAAAAAGAGGTTGGATCAAAAGAAGACGGTTCATTCAAGAATGAAATAGATAAAATGATATTCAATGTTGGTATGGAATATGTTTATAATAATTTATTTTTTATTCGTGCAGGTTTTGCTTATGACAAAGCCGGTGATATAAAAACACCAACTTTAGGTTTTGGAGTTCTTTATCATAATCTTGGATTTGATTTTGGATATACTTCTGCAGAAAAAGGTCATCCGTTGGCTAACACAATGAGATTTAGTATACGAATGATGTTCTAATAAAGTTTAATAATTTTTTTCATAACTTGAAAATAAATTTTATATAAGAATATTAAATACAATAAATAATAATAATGTTTAGGAGTTTAGAGGTTTAGAAGTTTAGGAGTAAGTGGCTTATAATATTATTTATTAAGTAGTATATAACAGTATATGATGCAAGATTTAATAAAACTTCTCAAAATAAATATAAAATGAAAAAAAATAAAATATTTTTAACAGTGATAATTTTATTATCATTTGTCAGTCAATCGTTTTCTTATATTAATAATTTTAAGGGAATTTGGCAGAATGAAAAATGTGTTCCAGGAGAGAGAAATTGGCTTGTTTTAAGAGTTGAATTTGAAGAAGATACAAAATCAATTACCACAGGAACAGGGAAATTTTTACAGCAATGGGTAGATGGTGACACAAGTTATGTTTTTGATCCTGTCCCACATGATCGTCGATATTTTAAATCACATCTGAAAGCAATCAATAATTATTGGTCAACTGTAACAAATAATAAATACACAATTGATACCTCAGATTCGCAAGTATTACCATTAAATGAAAATACATATATTTTAAATAATAAAATGCAATATTATAACCCTGCCTCTGATGAGGATAGCGTAGATATTAAATTGGCAGAGTTTGTTTATGATGTTGTAAAACTTGTTTCAAACGAAGGCGATTATCCGACAGATCAATCTGAAATTATTATTTATCATGCCGGTGTTGGGCAGGATTTTGATTTTTCAGGTATGTTTGATCCATCACCTTATGATATTCCGTCATTCTATTTTGATCTAAATTATTTATCAAAAAATCTTCCTGCTGATAAATATTCTGAGTTAGTTAATTTGGGCTTGGAGAAGGGGATTGTAGTTCCGGAAATGCAAAATCAACTTGATATTAATATTGGATTACATGGAACTGAGATTTTATTGTCTGGATATTTGGTTGGATTGCCAGCTTTATACAATACTGAAACCGGTAAATCAAAAGCAGGTGTTTTTGGATTGATGGATCAAGGATCAAATAATGCAAATGGATTGGTGCCGATAAAACCATCTGCCTTTGAGAGAATTTTGCTCGGAATTCAAGAGCCGATTATTCTTGATGAGAGCGGGAATTACAATTTTTTAGAAGATGAAATTTATCAAATCCCAATAAACAGCACAGAATCATTTTTAATTGAATATAGAAAAAATAGTGGAATATTTTTGGATTCATTGTATTCTGCAAAAGGGTATGAAACATATTTAGAAGCACTTGAATATATTGATTCTGCAAATATTGTAAATGTAAATTTTGATGAAAATGGGATTTTAATTGGTGTTGATGATTATGATTTAACTTTACAAACTGATGGATTATTGATCTGGCATTTGAACGATCCATTTTTCCAATTCAATGAAATATCTGATAATCCAAATGGCGGAGATATTCCAATGTTAAGATTGGAAGAAGCTGATGGCGGTTATGATATTGGTAAAAATTATTCTGTGTTAAGTAGTGCTGTAAATCAAGGTTGGAAGTGGGATATTTGGTTTGAAGGAAACGAAGGATATGCTGATAATAATAACGGTTTGCTTAAATTTGCTGATAACTCTAATCCTAATACTCGCACATTTACAAATATTTCATCTGGAATTTCTATCACTAATTTTAAATTTTCTGAAGATACAGTTTCAATAACATTAAATTTTAGCCAAAGTGATAAAAATATTGAGCCAAATGTTTTTTATAAAGGAATTGCGAGAATTTCCGCTTTTGATGATGATTGTTTATTTGGTGTAAAAGATAGTTCAATTATTGTAAAAAGTGGTGATCAAATTTATTCAGTATTCAAAAAAAATAAAATTCTCAATCCGAATAAAATTTATCTTTATCCATTAGAAACAGGATTCCTCGAAGTTGAAAATGGAACTTTTCAATCATCAATAAATTTATATAATTATTCTGATTCATCTTTGTTATTAACTAATAGCCAAGTAATAAATTTTACAGTTAATTTAAAAAATATTTCAATAACCGATAGCGTGATTTTTCTTTCTGCAATTGACAGCACAAAATATCCGATAATATACAATTATCAATTGAATTCTTTGGATAATTGGGGAGAACATTCTTTATTAAATTTCTCGTTACCTGTAAAAAAATATTTACCAGTAAAAATTTCTAATAAAAATTATTTTACAGCCGGAAATACAATAAATTCTTTTGATGGAAATTATTCTCATACTTTTGATTTTGATATTTCTGCAGTTACAAATTTAAATGATACTTTAATTATAGCAGATGAATCCGGTGGATTTTATTACTTTGAATCTGTTACCAAAAATTTATCAGAAAAATATGCATCATCTATAAAAATTGATAAAATAATTCCAGCTCATATAAACGATGATGGCAAATGTGAATTTATTATTACAGGAATTTATAATGATAGATGGATTTTAGCTGTATTAAGTCACTATGGATATTTCTTGAATGGCTTCCCAATATTTAAAGATTATGATGAAATTAGAATAGTTGAAAAAAATAGTGAATACAGAATTTTGGCAATGAGTGATGCCGGCGAACTTGATGAATATTCAATAGGCGGAACAAAACTTTCAAGCAGAACCGCACCGCCAAAGCCAAATTCATTTTTTGTTGGTAATTTTAATAATGAAAATATAATTGTATCGGACGGAACTATTTGGACAACTGAATACGATAGTGTTTATTGGGGATATCGTGGAAATAATTTGCAGAATAGTAACAGGATCATTTCTACAAAAGATGAAATTATTGTAAATAGTGATGAATTAATTCGAGATGGACTGATTTACAATTATCCAAATCCGATAGAAAATGGAAGAACTAAATTTCGTTATTTTGCAATTAATGCTGAACAAGTTGATATTTATATTTATGAATTAACCGGCAAATATGTTCAAAAATTATCACAAACACCGAAACAAAATCAAGTGAATGAAGTTATATGGAATGTTCGCAGTTTAGAATCCGGTGTATATATTGCTCGAATTAAAGTTATTGGCAATGGTGTTACAGAAGAATATTTTATTAAGCCGGCAATTTTGAAATAGGGACTTTACCGCCCGCCTAGTCAGTCGGGCAGGCAGAGGTGCGGAGATGCAGAGAATATAAGAAAACAGAATAATAAATAAAATTAAAATATATGCAATTCAAATTCAAAAAAAAAAGTGTAAACAAAAAGATATTAATTTTATTAATAATTATTTTAAGTTCAATTTCACTTTTTGGACAGAATCATCCTGAGCTGGAATGGTTTACATTTGAATCGGAACATTTTGTGTATCATTATCATAAAGGAACGGAAAGGACTGCACAAATGGCTTTGACAATTGCTGAAAAGGTTTATCCGAAAGTTACAGATCTTTACGATTGGGAACCGGCTGATAAGACACATATAATAATTCAAGATACTGATGATTATACTAATGGTGGTGCATATTATTTTGATAATAAAATATTATTGTGGGCATCGCCTTTAGAATTTGATTTGCGAGGAAATCATAATTGGATAAGGGATGTTTTTACTCATGAGTTTTCTCATATTATTTCTTTGGGCGCATCGATGAAATATCCGATAAGTTTTCCCGCTGCTTTCATTCAGGTTTTAGACAGAGAAAAGCCAATTCGTGATAATATTGTTTTAGAATATCCAAAGGGAATAGCTGCAGTTCCAATTCCGAATGTTGTTGTTCCAATGTGGTGGGCAGAAGGTGTAGCTCAATATCAATTTTCAGGATCGACGAATGATATTTGGGATTCTCATCGTGATATGATCTTGCGTGACAGAGCATTAAATAATGACTTATTGACTTGGCCGGAAATGTTTACTTTTGGGAAAAAAGGTACAGGAAATGAATCTGTCTATAATACCGGATATGCTTTTGTCAAATATTTAGCAAAAAGATATTCACCAAAAATTCATAAACGAATAACAAAAGAAGCACAGAAAAAAACGAGGTTATCATTCAATAAAGTATTCAAAAGAATATTGGGCAAAAACGGGAAAGAAGTTTATAAAGATTGGACAGAGGAAATCACGAGTTCTTACAAGAAAAAAACAGAGACAATACAAAAAAATATTGTGAAAGGTGACAAAGTATTTTCAGAAGGGCCAAGTAATTTTTTCCCATCGTATTCTCCTGACGGAAAAAGATTGGTTTTTACATCTAGTAAAGGAAATGATTACATTGGACGAACAAATTTATATGAATTTACAAAAGGTGAAGTTGAAAAAATAACCGGTAAAACTCGTGGAAATATTTCTTGGAGTACAGATGGAAAAAATCTTTATTATGCAAAAGAGCAAAAGCCGGACAAATATGGATCCGTTTGGTTTGATCTTGTAAAATATAATTTCAAAGATGAGGAAGAAGAAAGATTAACTACCGAAGCAAGAGTTTATTCGGTTACTGTTGGAAAGAAAGACGAAATTTATCTCATCACCGTTTACGACGGATCGCATAATATTCAAAAGTATAATGGTAAAAATAAAAAGCTCACTCCTTTGACAGATTTTAATAATGGCGAACAGGTATTTACAATTGATGTGTCAAACGACGGAAAAAAAATTATTTTTGATATGGCATTAATTCATGGTAGAGATATTTACTCACTTGATATAAAAACAAAGGAAATCGCGCCGATTGTGCAGAATGAAGATTACGACAACAGGACTCCAGTTATTTCTCCAGATGGAAAATATATTGTTTTTTCATCTGATAGGACAGGAATTTTTAATCTCTATAAAAAATATTTTAATTCTGATACTGTTGAAGCAATAACAAATATTACCGGTGGAGCTTTTTATCCTGAAATTAATACTCAAAATGAAAACGTTTGTTATTCTCTATTTGAAAATGGAAAATTTAAATTAGCAAAATTGAATTCACCAAAAAAAATTAAATCAGAGTTGACACAATATAAGAAAAACTATAAAATGCCAAACGAAAATTATGATCCAACTAATTTGAAAGAATTTAATTCAGAACCTTATGAAATGACATTCAGCAGAATGTTCTTTATGCCATTTGTGATGTGGGATTACAATGCATTTAAATTTGGAACTGTTATGTATCAATCTGAAATTTTAAATAAATTTGACCTATTTACAAATATTTCTATAAATCGTAGGAAAGACATTGATGCTTATCTCAGTTTGGAATACAAAAAATTATTACCGACAATTTATTTTGAAGGATATTTTGTTACACTGAATATGGATTCGGAATATGATCAGTTGTATGAATTTAACTCGTATAAAAGGGAGGTATCTTTCGATTTATGGGATGCGAAATTAGGTGTAAAATATAATTGGCGGAAGGCAAATGATTTTGATTTACATGTGTCGCATGGTCAATATTCTGCACATATAAAAGATGATTATGATGATCCATCAATTCCATTACAGAAATTTGGTTATACTTATTTTAAGGGAACTACAGTTGAATTTGATTACAGTGGGAATTTTGTAAAACCGATGTGGCGAGGAAAAATTAATCCAACAAGTGGATTTGAAATAGATTTGAAAATTGCTTATGATTTTAATGAGATGATATCAGGTTTTGGAATTAATAAAGAATTTGGAACTTTACAGTCATTATACGATAATAATAATACTATGCGAGTAGATTTAGATACAGATGTTCATTTACCCGTTCCATTGACGGAAAATGTTGCATTGAATTTCAATATTAATTCCGGTTGGTTAGAGAATGCGAAAGTTGACAGCTTTTTTAATTATTTTGGTGGTGGAATGCCCGGACTGAAGGGCTATCCGTATTATAGTATTGAAGGAACAAATAAACTTATTTTCACTTCTATGCTGAGATTTCCTATTGTAAAAAATATTAATTTAGCTTTTGAACCATTTAAAATGAATAGTATTTACTTGGGAATTTATCACCAAATCGGAAATACTTGGTCCGGGGGAATTGCTGATTTTGAACCAATTCAAGATATTGGAACCGAAATAAGAATTGGTGGAAATACTTTTTATTCTTTTCCCATTGCGATAACATTTGATGTTGTCTATGGATTGGATAAAGTGCAATATGATGAATTTGATGAAGAAAAAACTGTTGGTCGAAATTTAAGATTTTATTGGAAAGTGTTATTTCAATTTTAAATAGGTAAGATAATAATGAAAAAAATAAAAATACTTTTAATAATAATGTTATTTACAATATTCGTTTTTGGACAGATCCCCAAAAAAATTCAAGTTGCGAAGAAACCAAAATCACCTAAAAAAGCATTAATGATGTCAGCAGTTTTACCGGGTGCCGGACAATTTTACAGTAAATCTAAGTTGTCTGGAATAGTTTATGGAGCTCTTGAAATTGCAGGAATAACTTCTGCGATTTGGCTTAAAAAAAGTGGTGAAAATAGTATAGATGAATATAAAAATTATGCTGATAATAATTGGAATGTTTTAAAATTTATGAATGAGTATGACGGAGATCCAAAAACACACAATATGGTTATTTCTATTGATGGTAAAAAATACAGTGTGAGAGATGAATGGGGTGCGTTATATGATGATTTCAGTGATAGTTATGTTTCAATAAAAGCTGAAAAAGATTATCATTTTTATGAGAATATTGGAAAATACAAACAGTTTCAAACCGGTTGGACAGATTATGGCGATTCGACAGGATACGAAACTTTGTATAGATCATCACCATATCAGGTAAAATATTCCGATATGCGATTTGATGCCAATCAATTATTAAAAGGAAGCACTTATGTTGTATCTGCTGTAATGTTCAATCATATAATTTCAGCAATTGATGCGGCGATAAGAACGCGAAAATATAATGACAGAAATGATTTGAGTTTTAAAATGAATGCTGTGCCAATTGCTTATAATGATAAAGGTGTAATTTTAAATATGCAGTTTTGTTGGTAAAAAAATCTATTGTTATGTCGATAAAATTTGTTATTTTATTAACATGGAATTTAAGAGATAAAAATAAAAAAAGGAAATAAATGAAGAGTAAATATTATATTTTGGTTTTAGTAATAATACTATTATTTGGTTGTTCAAATAGGAAAAGTGTAAAAATGGATTCATTTCGCGTTAGATATGAAAAAGGGATGGAGTTAGTAAAAAAAGAAAAATATTTTCAAGCAGTTGATCATTTTACTTATGTTGTTTATAATTCTCCGGGGAGTGAAATTGCAGATAATGCTCAATTCTATTTAGCAGAAAGTCATTATTTTTTAGATGAATATTTAATTGCAATCGACGAATATATTAGATTGATCCGCAGATGGCCGGCAAGCTCATTTACTGATCAAGCAAAATATAAAATAGGGAAAGCATATGAAAAACTCTCGCCTATTTACGAAAGAGATCAAGCTTATACGGTAAAAGCCATTGATGCTTATCAAAGTTTTGTAGATGAATATCCTGAAAGTAAATATAGAGCAAAAGCAGAAACGAGTATTGAAAAATTGAGATATAAATTAGCCAAAAAAGTTTTTGATGCAGGAAAATTATATATGGTTTTAAGAGAATGGAAGGCAGCAACAATTACCTTTCAGGAAATTATTAACAACTATTATGATACTAAACTTTTGGATAATACATATTTAGAAGTAGCGTCATGTTATAACAAAATGAATGATAAAAGTAATATGATAAAAACACTTAATGAAATTGATCCCAAAAAAATTACATCAACTCAAAATAAAATTCGTTATAATAATTTGTTAGATAAGATAAAATAATTATTGTTAAACTATTAAATGAAAAAATAGTTATGAAAATTTGTATTTACGGTGGAAGTTTTGATCCTGTTCATAATGGACACATTCATTTTATTGATGAAGTGAGAAAAAAAATACAAATAGATAAGTTTATTATTATTCCGGCAAACATTTCGCCTTTAAAACAAAATGTTAAAATGGCAAATAATTCTGATAGATTAAAAATGTTGAATCTTGGACTTGTTGAATATCAAGATTGTATAGTTGATGATTATGAGATTAAGAAAGGTGGAATTTCATATTCAATAGATACTGTAAAAAAAATGAAAGAAAAATATGGTGAAAAAAACGAATATTATTTTCTTATTGGAAGTGATAATATTTATGTTATAAAAAAATGGAAAGAATATAAAAAAATATTAAATTTAGTTAGATTTATTGTTGTCCCGCGCAGGCATTTTAAAAAAGACCAAATTGACAATGAGATATTAAAAAAAATTATTATCGCGAAGATAGAAGAAATTGATGTTTCTTCCACTAAAATAAGAAATGCGATCAAAGAAAGTAAAAGCATCTCAAATTTTGTTCCTGCTTCAGTTGAACAATATATTAATAAAAATGAGTTGTATAGAGAATAAGTTCCTAACGGAATTTACAAAATATTACGCTTGCTCGATGAAATGCGAATTTTATGGAATGCATTAACTCCGCCGAAGGCGGACAGGCAGTTAATGCGATGCAATAGCGAAGCCGTTGCAGAAGAATAAATTCCTGACGGAATTTAACAAAATATCACGGATATTTTACTCCATAAACATCAGCAAAATAATATCCGATTTGCAATTATTTTATTCCATAAATCTATTTTTAAAACCTAAAATATTTCTTATCGATATTTATCTGATTCATTCGCAAAATCCGTGTTCTATCAACCATCTTTCTTAATTATTAGTGCACCTTTTTTCTATTCCAAATATTATTTTATTTTTCATTATTTTCATTTAAAATTTTTGTATCTTATATAAGAAAAACTAATGGAATGATAATGGAAATATTATTTAAATTTGTACTTTTTATTGCAGGAATTCTGCTTCTCTATTATGGAGCGGACTATTTAGTCAAGGGTGCGGCAAATATTGCTCGAATTTTGGGAATTAAACCAATAGTTGTGGGGTTAACTGTTGTTGCATTTGGAACTTCAATGCCTGAATTTTTAGTGGGGTTGCAAGCGGCGATTCGTGGTGAGAATGATATTGCAGTGGGAAATATTGTCGGAAGTAACATTGCAAACATTGCTTTGATATTAGGAATTTCAGCTGTAATTTCACCCTTAGTGATAAATTTTAAAAGTATAAAAAAGGAATTAATATTTTTATTAATCAGTTCATTGGTATTTTGTGGAGTGATTTATAACGGTACAAATTTAATTATTGGAATAATTTTCATTCTTATTATGGTAGTATTTATTGTCTATTTAATTTTACATCCAGGTGTAGCTCCTATAAAAGAAGAATTGCCTGAATCAGATAACTCAATACCTAAAAACATTATTTTTGTTATTGTAGGCGGTGTTGGGTTGGTTTTTGGATCAAGATTTTTAATAGATTCTGCTGTTTTCTTTGCAAGAATTTTTGAAGTTCCGGAAATTGTAATTGGAATGACAATAGTAGCAATTGGAACTTCATTGCCGGAACTGGCAGCAAGTGTTGTTGCATCGGTTAAAAAACAATCGGATATTTCAATAGGGAATATTATTGGTTCTAATGTTTTTAATATGTTTTTTGTAATTGGTGGTGTTTCTTTGATAAAAGATATTAATGTTAACAAACTGATCTATAGTTTTGAAATTCCAATTATGCTTTTATTAATTGCTCTTCTTTTTCCAATGATAGCAAAAGATAACGGATTGAAACGAACAAGCGGTGTTATATTTTTAATAATTTATGCTAGTTTTAATTTTTATTTGTTTTATAGATAAATTTATCACGAATAATACATATCGTTGTCTTTAGTTTGTATGTTAGTGAATTCATGAGAAAAATAATATTTATGTGTATATTTAAAAAATTATTTATAAATTATATGGATATATAAAATAATGAAGGTAAAATTTGAATAGAATAATGATAGACGAATCAATAAACATTCCTTTACAATTTTGAGTGAGCTTTTTAAATGATAAAATTTAGTAATGTATCAGTAAATTATCCATATAGTGAAGGGCTTACCGATATTAATGTTGAATTTGAAGACAAAGAATTTACTTTTGTCTTAGGTCCCACCGGTTCCGGGAAATCTACACTATTGAGATTGATCTATATGGATATTTATCCATCAAGTGGGAGAGTTGATGTACAAAAGTGGTCAAGTAAGAAAATCACTGCAAGAAAGATAAAAAAATTAAGAAGAAATATAGGAATTGTATTTCAGGATATTAGATTAATAGAAAATTTATCTGTTTTTGAAAATGTTGCTTTGCCATTGATAATTGATGGATATCAGCGAAAATATATTAAAAGAAAAGTAAAAGCAATATTAGATGAAATTGGTTTACTTGATAGTATTCGTCAGAAAGCCGGGACATTAAGTAAGGGAGAAGAACAACGAGTAGCAATAGCTAGAGCTGTTGTAAAAAATCCATTTGTAATATTAGCAGATGAACCAACTGGTAATTTAGATCCAGATTCCTCAGTAACTGTATTCAATTTATTGAAAAAAATTAATAAGTTAGGTACAGCAGTAATTATGGCAACACACGATTATTTGCTAATAAAAGACGCCCCTAATAGGAGAATATTGATTGATAATGGTAAAATTTTAAAAAAATGAAAGTAGAATAATATGCGTAGTTTTTATATTTTAAAACAAGCGATTCACAATATTTGGTCAGCAAGAGTTCCTGTAATGATAGCTATTGTTACAATAGGGATTTCTCTTTCTGTTTTGCTTGGTATTTCCGAAATTGCGTATAAAGTATATTCAACAGTGGAAAATATTAGGAAAGAATTCGAAATAGATGTTTTTTTAGATCCCGAAATATCGTCTTTTCAGAGAAAAATCATTGAAAGAAAATTGGAAAATATTCATCAAATAAAAAGTTATAAATTTATTTCCAAAGAAGATGCCGCTAAAATATTTTTTGAAGAATTCGGTGAAGATATTTTTGATATTTTAACATATAATCCATTGCCGGCGTCGTATAAAATAAAACTATATGGGAAAATGACTCATATGAGGATTGTTGATAATGTGGTAAATAGGATAAATAAAATAAATGGTATAGATGAAATAAAATATCATAATGATCTGTTAATACTGATGGAAAAATATTTTCTTATTATAATGATCATTGGTGGAAGCATTATTTTTGTTTTATTATTGGCAATGAATATTTTTATTCGAAATACAATTAAATTATCAGTTTACAGTAGGCGAAGACAAATATTTATTTTACAATTATTAGGTTCCGGAAAAATATTTTTAAAATCACCTTTCATTATAGAAGGACTTTTTGAAGGATTGATTGGTGGGTTTTTTGCAGCCACAATTTTATATTTTTTCCATAATATTGCAAATGAAACAGCTATTTATCTATTTAATTATAATTTAGAAAAGATTAATTATATTTGGAGTATTTCCATTATTGCTGGTGGAATAATTGGCGTGTTTGCAAGCAGCACTTCTGTAAATAAATTTGTTAGAATTTTTGCAAAAAATGATTATTGATGAAAATATAATATAAATTACGATAAGGTTTATGTGTAGAATTAATAAAATATTTCATTTTTTCAGAATTTATATAATAATTACTGATCATAATTTCAAAAAATACAAAACAATATGGCGTTAAATTATATTTGGATAGCATTTTTCGTTATTGCTTATGTAGTTGCTCTAATTAGGCTAATTTTTTTAGGTGATACGGAAATATTTACAATTTTGGTTAGAAGTACATTCGATATGGCCAAGACGGCTTTTGAAATATCATTGGGATTAACAGGCATAATGACATTATGGTTGGGGTTAATGAAAGTTGGTGAGAGATCTGGTTTTATTAAAATAATTGCTAAGATAATTAAACCATTATTTCATAAATTATTTCCACAAATCCCAAAAGATCACCCAGTTTTTGGATCAATTCTGATGAATATTTCAGCAAATATGTTGGGATTAGATAATGCCGCTACACCACTTGGGTTAAAGGCAATGAAACAATTGCAGGACTTAAATCCGGACAAAACAACTGTTTCTAATTCTCAAATAATGTTTTTAGTGATGAACACTTCAGGCTTAATGTTGATACCAATCAGTATCATGATGTTCCGTACTCAATTGGGAGCCGCTCATCCTTCAGATATTTTCATTCCAATATTATTGGCAACATTTTTTTCTACTTTGACAGGAATAATCGCTGTTTCTATAATCCAAAAGATCAATTTGTTTAATAAAGTGGTTTTGGCTTATCTTGGCGGATTGACTCTAATAATGGTTTCAGTCATAATCTATTTTTCACAATTGACGCCTGATCAGATATCAAAGATCTCACTAATTTTTTCAAACGTGTTGTTATTTTCTATCATTGTTGGTTTCCTGGTCTATGGATTTTATAAGAAGATCGATGTTTACGGTACTTTTATTGAAGGAGCGAAAGATGGATTTCGTACAGTTATTATGATTATTCCATATTTGGTCGGTATTTTAGTTTCGGTTGCAGTTTTTAGAGCTTCCGGAGCGATGAATCTGTTTATTTCCGGTTTACAAAAAGTAATTGAATTATTTCATATTAATTCGGATTTTATTCCAGCATTACCAACTGCATTAATGAAGCCATTAAGCGGAAGTGGTGCAAGAGGACTAATGGTGGAAACGATGAAAAATTATGGTGCTGATTCCTTTGTCGGAAAATTGTCATGTGTTTTCCAAGGCTCAACCGATACTACTTTTTATATTGTAGCCGTTTATTTTGGAGCTGTTGGGATTAAAAGAACGAGATATGCAATAACAGCCGGGTTAATCGCCGATTTTGCCGGAGCAATTGCAGCCATTTTTATTGCATATATATTTTTCCATTAAAGGACGAATTATTAATTGCGAATTATTTTAAGAAGTAGCAGTTAAAATTTACGCTTACCCGATTTTAAATTTCCATTTTCCAATTTCTAATTTTCAACCCAATTTTCTAAAATCAAAATTGACTCAATTGTAGAAAAGTTAGAAAATGCAATTATGAGAGCAAAAAATGATAAAACAGAAAATAGTATAGAGATTGAGATCTAATATTTAAAAGGAGTTTGATATAAAAAATTATCTTGCTTGGAACTTTTTGATAGAGAAATAAAAATACATTAATTTATTGTTTAAACCTAAAAAATCATCTAATTTATATACTTGAAATAATATCTAATCTGTTCGGTGATTTAAAATAAAAATAAAAAATATTAATTACTTGACATTATTAAAAATTATCATAATCTTTATAAAGGGAGATTATAGAGGGTGTTGATAACTTGTGGATAAATATGTAAAACTAATTGGAAGTTTTGAAAATTATGTTGGTATTGTGACACGAAATGTGATATAACTATAATAATAACAATTGGTTATAGGTTGTAATATAAGATATGGCTATAGAATTAAGGTATTTAACAAATAAAATTAAGGAATGTTAATAAATTATTTAAATTTATGAATTTATGAATGATTCGGTATCAAAAATATGGGATTCGTCGTTAAAAGATATTAAACAGAGTATTCCTGAACATACATATCAAGCGTGGTTTAAATCATTGCAACCTGTATCTTTTGATAATGGTATTTTTAAAATCAATGTTCCAAATACATTTCATTTTGAATGGTTGGAAACAAATTATAAAGATATGATAGTTAATGCCTTAAAAAAGCAGGTCAATGACGATATTCGACTACAATTTTTAATAAAAAAAATTGAAAAAGACGATGCTAATGATCAAAATGAAGATGAAAATAATTTGCCTAATAATTCTAATATAAGTCAAACAAAAAATTTTTTTCCACCGGGAAATGAATATTCCGATCGTAATAAATGTATCCAATTAAATAATCGCTATACATTTGATAATTTTGTTGAGGGTCCTAACAATCAATTTTCAAAGGTTGCAAGTCGAGCCGTAGCAGAATCACCCGGGAACACCGCTTTTAATCCTTTGTTAATTTATGGTGGAACGGGTTTAGGGAAGACACATTTATTGCAAGCTATTGGCAATATGGTAATTAGTAATGACCCGAGTAAAATGGTTATTTATGTATCCAGTGAAAAATTTACGGTTGACTTCATTTCTGCCATAAGAAAAAATAAGATGAATGAATTTGGCGATATTTATCGTAAAGCAGATGTTTTATTAGTTGATGATATACAGTTTTTTGAATCGAAAGAAAGTACTCAGGAGCAATTTTTCCATACATTTAATGAATTATATCAAAAAGGGAAACAGATAGTAATTACTGCTGATAGAACGCCAAAAGAGTTACATGCAATAGAAGAAAGATTGGTTTCAAGATTTTTATCCGGATTAATGGTTGACATTCAGCCGCCAGATTATGAATCTCGAATAGCTATTTTACAAAAAAAAGCAAATATAGATGATCTGCTTATTCCGGAAGAAATATTAGATTTTATTGCAAAAAATATTACTTCAAATGTGAGAGAATTAGAAGGAACGATGACGAGAATATTTGCTTATAGTTCATTAACTCACACTGATATCACTTTAGCATTAGCAAAAAAAGTAATAGGCGATATTTTGTCAATAAAGAAAAATAATGTTATATCTTTTGAAGCGATATTAAAAACTGTGGCAGAATATTACAACCTTTCAGAAAATGAAATAATAGGTAAAAGCAGAGTAAAAGAAATAGCTTTTGCTCGTCAAATTGTGATGTATTTGAGTAGAAAATTAAGTGGTTCTTCATTAAAGACAATTGGCATGAAATTAGGTGGAAGAGACCACACAACTGTCATACATGGCCATAATGTAATTAACCAAAAGATCAAAAAAGAGAAAAAATTCAAAAAAGATATTGATACAATTAAAAATCAAATTGATTTTGAATTATATTGATTAATAAAATTATTCTTGCATTTTACCAAAATATTGCTTAAAATATATACTTGTGAAATATGGATAATTTAAAATGTTTTGTAATTAGGAGAAAATATGAGACCAAAAATTCACCCGGAATATAATAAAACAATTGTAACTTGTGCTTGTGGAAATACATTTGAAACAAGAAGCACTGTAAAAGAGATTAAAGTAGAGATATGTTCAGCATGTCATCCTTTCTATACAGGTAAACAAAAAATATTAGACAGCGCCGGTAGAATTGAAAAATTTAACAAGAAATACAATCTGAAAGGCAAAAAGTAGATGGGTTATTTTTTTGGATTAATTAAAAATTATCTAATAATAATTCTTCAAAAAGCATCTATTTTAGTTGGTGGGCAAGCAGTTATTGAAGGCGTTATGATGCGTGTTCCGGGAGCTTATGCAACTGCGGTTAGAACTCCGAATGGGGAAATTGCAGTAGAAAGAAAAAAATTTATCTCTTTGGCAAAACGTAAAAAAATATTTGGCCGAATTATTATACGAGGTATAGTTTCACTTTTTGAAGCAATGAAAATTGGAATGCAAACTTTAACATTCTCAGCAGAAAAGGCATATCCGGAAGAAAATAAAAATAAAGATTCTGCTTGGAATAAAATATTGGAATATTTAAGTATCATTTTTGCATTTGGATTGGCGGTTGGTTTGTTTCTTGTGTTACCTCTATTTTTAACTACAAAAATTTTTGCAATTGAAAAGACAGCTTGGGCTTTTAATGCAGTTGCGGGTGTATTTAGAATTATTTTTTTTCTCACTTATCTGATATTAATTAGTTTAATGAAAGATGTAAAACGATTATTTGAATATCACGGTGCCGAACATAAAACTGTTTTCGCATTTGAAAATGGTGTGGATATGAGCATTGAATCGACACATCCATTTTCTACTTTTCATCCGCGTTGTGGAACAAGTTTTCTTTTTATTACATTGATCTTTACAATAATTATTTATGCAGTAATTGACAGCATCCTGATATATTTTATGGGAGCCTTAACTTTAACAAATCGTTTATTAATACATCTTCCAATGATTCCATTGGTTATGGGAATTGGTTATGAAGGATTAAAATTTACTAGCAACCAAATTGATAATAAATGGTTGTCTTGGATGGTAAAACCGGGACTTTGGTTACAGAGAATAACAACTTCTCCTCCAGATGATAAACAACTTGAGTGTGCAATAACTGCTCTGAAAGAAGGATTTGGAAACGATTGGGAAAAATATGTTGGTTCCAAATATGTTGCAAAAGCGATTGAATAAATATGAATAGTGAATTAATTATATCTCGCACACTTCGACACTGCTCAGTGCAAACACTTCGACACTGCTCAGTGCAA
>JAYEOX010000132.1:33257-36686 GCA_034723415.1 Fidelibacterota bacterium
ACACTTCGACACTGCTCAGTGCAAACACTTCGACACTGCTCAGTGCAAGAAGACGCTAAGTCGCAAAGCACTTTGTAAATATTAAATTAGAGAATATGCTAATAAGCTATTGTAGTTTACATCTTTAATAAATAATATAATGTCTTATAAAAATGAAAAAACAATATAAACCAATAGAAAACCTAACGATCATTGGTGAAAGTATAAATGATTCTGTTCCTAAAGCAAATAAGCTGTTTGAAGCAAATGATATCGAAGGAATACAAAAGTTAGCAATTTCACAAGCAAAAAAACATGTAAAATATTTAGATGTAAATGTTGGAATGCGAGATGCTGAGTATTTTTCTAAAGTAATTGAAACAATTCAAGATGTTGTAAATTTGCCACTTTCATTAGATACGCCTTCCTATGAATTGCAAAAAATTGGTCTTAAAACTTATAATACAAAAAAAGCAAAAAATAAAAAACCTATATTGAATTCAATTTCAGAATTGAGATTAGAATTTTTTGAATTATATAAAATTAAACCATTTATTCCTATTTTGATATTAAGTGAAAGAGAAAATAATGGAGAGAAAGCTCCAAATCGAAATGAAATTGAAATATATGAAACAGGTAAACGATTAGTTAAAAAGGCAAGAGAATATAATATTCCAAATGATGAAATTATTTTAGATCCTGGAGTTGTTCCGATTGGAGTTGATTTTGAAAACAAGACAAGATCAGTTTTAAAAGCGATGGAATTAATAAAAAATGATGAAGATTTTGAAAATATACACATATCAGTAGGGTTATCAAATTTTTCTAATATGCTTCCACATAGAACACTTTTGGAAAGTGCATTCATTACTTTAGCTAAACCAGTTGGACTAGATTTTATAATCGGGAATTCTAAAAAGAAATATAGCATACTTTCAAAAAATGATCCGGCGCTGATAGCACTTAAAGAGGCATTGAAATTAGATGGTTACGATGCATTAGCAAGAATTCAAGAATTTATTTCAAGTTAAAAAATAGGTGGAATTATGGTAAAAATAAAAAACACAACATATAGATCTATTGATAAAACGATTTTAAGAGCAATACCAAATCCAACACATGAGGCGTATGAAATTAAAATAAAAATACCGGAATTTACTTTTTTGGGAGTTCAAGAACAACCGGATTTTGCTGATGTGTATTTAACATTTTATCCAAAAAATAAAGTTATTGAACTTAAATCATTGAAGAAATATGTCTATCAAATGAGGAACATCGTTATTTCTTATGAAAGATTAATAAATATTTTTTATGACCATTTAATGGAAGTATATGATCCCCAAAGGTTAAGAATATTGATGTTGTGTGATCCAAGAGGGGGAATATCATCACGACTTGTAATTGATTCAGATTGGAAAGTAAGAGGTGGAAATGAAGAGTTTTCTGACTGGAAAAGTAATGTGAAAGATACGTGGGAAGTTTCAATGTAAATTATGCTTAAAAAATATAAAAATTTAGTGATAATATGTTAAAAAAATTAGAAGAATTAAAAACAAAATATGATAATTTAATAAAGGAATTGAGTAAGCCGGAAATAATTCAAGATCAAAATATGTTTGCCGATCTTTCTCGTGAACAGAAAAATCTTGAGCCGATAGTTAAATTACATAAGGAATATAAAACATTACTTAAAAAAATTGAAGACGATGAAAGTATTTTAAAGGGCAATGACAAAGAATTGAAAGAAATTGTAAAGGAAGAATTAGATGATTTACTTATGCAGAGAGAGAAATTAGAAGAAAAGATAAAGATAGAGCTT
Organism: Fidelibacterota bacterium; assembly: GCA_034723415.1. Classification (GTDB taxonomy): domain Bacteria; phylum Fidelibacterota; class Fidelibacteria; order Fidelibacterales; family Fidelibacteraceae; genus TCS52. Next base: position 35,056 of record JAYEOX010000132.1, read on the forward strand.
ATTCCAAAAGATCCGAATGATGATAAAAATACAATAGTTGAAATTAGAGGTGGAACAGGTGGAGATGAAGCGGCGATTTTTGCTGCGGATCTTTTCCGAATGTATTCCAGATATGTAGAAAGACAGAATTGGAAGATAAAATTATTATCATCAAGTCCGATTGGATTAGGTGGGTTTAAAGAAATTTCATTTATGATAGCGGGAGAAGGTGCTTATGGCCAATTGAAATATGAATCCGGTGTGCATAGAGTTCAAAGAGTTCCGAGTACAGAAACACAGGGGCGAATTCATACTTCTGCAGCTACAGTTGCAGTTTTACCAGAAGCGGATAAAGTTGAAGTTGATATTCAAGACAAGGATATTCGTATTGATACTTACAGAGCATCAGGAGCCGGTGGTCAACATGTAAATAAAACAGAATCCGCAATTCGCATCACTCATAATCCAACAGGGATCGTAGTATCTTGTCAAGATGAGAGTTCACAACACAAGAATAAAGCAAAAGCATTGATGATTTTATACAGTCGTGTTTTGCAAGCCAAGATAGATAAGCAAAAATCAGAAAGAGATAAAGATCGTAGATCGCAAGTTTCTACAGGCGACAGAAGTGCAAAAATTCGCACATACAATTTTCCACAAGGACGCGTAACTGATCATAGAATAAATTTTACAACTCATCAGCTTCAAAGTATTATGGATGGTGATCTATATGAAATTATTGAACAATTAAAAATTGCCGACAATGTAGAAAAATTAAAGAACTTATAAATAATTCAAAGATCGTTGTGAAAAATAAAAAAGTTTGGCGAATAGTTGATATATTAAATTGGTCAACTAATTATTTAAATGAAAAAGATATTTCGGATGCAAAAACATCGGTTGAATGGATGTTAATTGATGTTTTAAAATGTTCGCGGATGGATCTATATTTGAATTTTAACAAACCATTAAAAGAAATTGAATTGCAGAAATTTAAATCATATCTTTTAAAATGTGCAAAAAATGAACCGGTTCAACAAATAATAGGCAAAACAGATTTTTATGGTTTCTCTTTTACGGTAAATAATAATGTATTGGTCCCACGACCGGAAACAGAAATATTAGTAGAAGAAGTGATCAAAAAATGTAAAGCGAATTCAAAAGCAAAATTAAGGATTTTGGATATTGGTTCGGGAAGTGGTGCGATTGCGATTGCTTTGGTGAAACATTTGCCGAATGCAAAAGTTGATGCTTTAGAATATTCGAATGATGCAGTAAAAATTCTTAAAAAAAATATAAATTTTCATAATCTTGACAATAGAATTTCTATAATTAATGAAGATGTTTTTGAATATTCTCCTAAGAGAAAATTTGATATTATCGTTAGTAATCCACCTTATATTTCAAAAGAAGAATTTGGGAATTTGGACAAAAATGTAAAATATTATGAACCACCGATGGCTCTGACCGATAATGATGACGGTTTTAAATTTTATAGATTCTATGCAGAAAATTTTCATAACTGGTTAGAAAAAAATGGTCTGTTTGCTTTGGAAATCGGGAATGGACAGAGAGAGAAGCTTGAGAAGATTTTTAGGGAATATGGAAATTTGGAGTTTGTGAAAGATTATCAGAATGATGATAGGGTTTTG
>JAYEOX010000133.1:0-9304 GCA_034723415.1 Fidelibacterota bacterium
GGATTGTAAATATTGAATTCCAAAATGAGAAAAATAAAATAACTGTTAAAAGAAAATTGTTTGTAAATAAAAGTGTGATTTTACCAATAAATTATAAACTTTTTAGAAATTTAATTGTCATTTGGCAAAATCCGCACTATAATGAATTGGTATTAAAAAAAATAGTAAAGTAGAAAAAAATGTATGACAAAATAATTAAAACAATTCTTCTTATTCTAATATTTACAATATTACTTTTATCAGAAACAGCAATTCCGGATACATTTGATCTGAGAAATTATAATGGAACAAATTTTGTTACTTCAATAAAAAGTCAACAAGGCGGAACTTGCTGGACACACGGAACAATGGCATCTATTGAAGGAAATTTATTGATGACCGGAACTTGGAGTGCTGTTGGAGATACCGGTGAACCAAATCTTGCAGAATATCATCTCGACTGGTGGAATGGTTTTAATAGGTTTTATAATAAAGATATTTTTCCGGATAGTGGCGAAGGTTTGGAAGTTCATTATGGCGGAGATTATCGTGTTTCAACTGCATATCTTTCTCGTGGCGAAGGTGCAGTCAGAGATATTGACGGACAATCTTTTGATACTGCACCAAAACGAGATTCTGCATCATATCATTATTATTATCCAAGAAATGTAGAATGGTATATTATAGATTCTGCACTTACAAATATTGATACTGTAAAAAGAGCGATTATGGAACACGGTGTTTTAGCAACTTGCTATTATTCCAATTCAAGCTTTTATGATGGCAATATTTTCTATCAACCGGATTCAGATTCTAATGATCCAAATCACTCTGTGGCAATTGTCGGCTGGGATGATAATAAAGAGACACAAGCAGATAGTGCAGGTGCTTGGCTAATTAAAAATAGTTGGGGAACATACAATGGCGACAATGGATATTATTGGATTTCATATTATGATAAACACGCCTGCAAACACGATCAAATGGGAGCCGTCTCATTTCAAGATGTGGAATTAATGAAATATGACACAATTTATTTTCACGATTATCACGGTTGGCGAGAAACAAAAAGCGATGTGAATAAAGCATTCAACTGTTTTGTTTCTGAAAATAATCCTGCACAATTTGAAGTAATTACTGCAGTTAGTTTCTTTGTCGCAGAAGATAAAGTCAATTATACAATCAAAATTTATGATGTGTTCGATGGAACCTCTCTGATTGATTTACTAATTGAAAAATCTGGATATGTGGAACATACCGGCTTCCATACAATCAATCTTAACAATTCTGACACACTTACAAAAAATGATAGTTTCTATGTGTTAGTTGAATTCGATAAAGGCGGCCATCCTTACGACTGCACTTCGGAAATCCCTGTTCTCTTAGACCAAAAACCAAATCAATTCGCAAATGATTATTCTAAATTCAAATCAAATATGTCAAATACCATAGTCAGATCAAAAGCAAATCCTGGAGAAAGTTATTACTTCGATGGTGGACTTATTCACGATTTATACGACTTCGATTCCACCGCAAATTTTTGCATAAAAGTTCTAATAAATTACATTTACATTTGTACACCACCAACACTACCAACTAATTATAAACTTTTTCAAAACTATCCAAATCCGTTTAATTCGGCAACGACAATAGAATATTCTATTCCTAAAAATTCACAAGTGGAAATCTCAATCTACGACATCGCAGGAAATAAAATAACAACATTACTAAATGAAACGAAACAGATCGGCAATTATAAAATTCAATTTGACGGAAGTAAATATGCAAGTGGAATTTATTTTTATCAATTGAGAACTACCGGATATTTTGAAGTTCGGAAGATGGTTTTGGTTAAATAAATATTTATAAGAAACTTTAAATAAATGAATTATTGAATAAAAACTTATGAAGTTTAAAAAATAATGAGTTAATATTATAGAACGCGTTAACACTCTACTCACCTTAAAAAGTTTCCACAATTTCCCTTTGTGCTCCTTGTGATCTCTGTGGTTAATCTTAATAAAAAACTCAAAATACTTTTTGCCTCTTAACAATAATTAAGTTATATTATTGCAACAAAAAGAGTGAATATCATGCCATTATATAAAAAAGAGACACAAAAAAAAGCGAACCAATTTAATAAAAAATTGAAAAATAATGGTTTCAATTCAAAAATAGATCTTGATTCATACCGTGACTATTTAGTTAAACTAATAATTTTTTACAAAGAAAAATATTTAGGTAAAGCAAGCATTTATTACAGCTCAAAAAAGAACTCATATAAATTGGTTACAAATGAAATTCAAGCAGAAAATTTTAAAGAAGAAATTGAAGAACTTTGGAGTGAAAAAAGAGAAAAAGCTAAAACTAAAATCAGCAATTCAAATATTCCTCATATATATATTGACGGCTCATTTTTAAAAAATATGATCTCTTATGCTGCTGTTGTAGTAAAAAATGACAAGAACATTCACGAAGAATCGGGAAAATTAGACAAAAAATATAACAAATATCGTCAAATAGGCGGTGAATTATACGCTGCAAAAACTGCAATTGAATGGTGTAAAAAAAACAAATTAGATAATGCAATTATTTATTATGATTATACCGGCATTGAAAAATGGGCTACAGGTAAATGGAAAACAAATAATTCATTTACTCGTTCATATAAAAATTATATGAGTAAAATAGAAGTAAATATAAAATGGATCAAAATAAAAAGCCATTCCGGTGATAAATGGAACGAATATGTCGATCAATTGGCAAAAGATGAGATATTAAAATAGGGCTTTGCATAACTAAAAAAATAACAGTCATTATTACAAAATGATAAAGAGGTTTAGGAGTTTAGAGGTTTAGGAGTTTAGAGGGTTAGGAGTTTAGAAGTTTAGGAGTTTAGCCGCGAAAATACACGAAAAAGAATACTAAAAAAAACACAAAAATTACCTTTGTGTCCTCTGTGCAATTTTTGTGTTCTTTGTGGTAAAAGTTCTTTATATTCTTTATGATAATAATGAGTTAAAATAAAATGCCAAAATTTAAAGTAGTATCAAATTTTCAGCCAACCGGCGATCAACCACAGGCAATAAAATCACTTGTAAAAGGATTAAAAAATAATACTCGTTTTCAAACATTGCTTGGAATTACCGGCAGCGGCAAAACATATACAATGGCAAAAGTGATAGAAAAAATTCAAAAGCCAACTTTAATATTATCACATAACAAAACATTAGCGGCGCAATTATACGGCGAATTCAAGTCATTTTTTCCAAACAATTCAGTTAATTACTTTGTCAGTTATTATGATTATTATCAACCTGAAGCATATATGCCGGTTTCGGACACATACATTGAAAAAGATGCCGACATTAACGATGAAATAGATAAACTTCGTCTAAAAACAACAAGTTCGTTATTGGCAAGAAAAGATGTAATTATTGTTGCTTCAGTTTCCTGCATTTTCGGTCTGGGGTCTCCTGAAGATTATAAAGAACAAATAGTCATCTTAAAAAAAGGTAAAAGCTATTCGAGAAAAGAATTATTTGAAAAATTTATCTTTATTCATTATTTAAGGAATGATATAAGTTTCACAAGGGGAAATTTTAGAGTTAGGGGGAATTCTGTTGAAATATTTCCTGCTTATTCAACAAATGCTATTCGTTTAGAATTTTGGGGAGATGAACTTGATAATATTTCAGAAATAGATCCGCTAACCGGAAATGTAATTGAGAATCTTAACTATACAGCGATATATCCTGCCAGACATTTCATTACAAATGAAGAAAAACTAGGATTAGCTGTAAAAAATATTCTTGAAGAGATGAAAGAACGAGCAACTGAATTAAGAAAAGCAGATAAACTTTTGGAAGCACAGCGAATCGAACAACGAGTTAATTACGATATGGAAATGATAAGAGAAATTGGCTATTGTTCGGGAATCGAAAATTATAGTCGTCATTTGACATTTCGTAAACCCGGTGAGCGACCTTTCACCCTCTTCAATTATTTTCCTAAAGATTTTAATATATTTGTCGATGAATCACATGCAACAATACCGCAAGTAAGGGCAATGTATAATGGTGATCGAGCGAGAAAAAAAGTCCTTATTGAATATGGTTTTCGTTTAAAAAGTGCCTTTGATAATAGACCATTAAAATTTGAAGAGTTCGAGAATTCATTGCAAAACACAATTTTTGTTTCGGCAACTCCGGCAGATTATGAATTGGAAAAATCAGATGGTGTTATTGTCGAACAAATAATTCGTCCAACCGGATTACTTGACCCTGAAATAATTCACAGGAAATCCGACAATCAAGTTGATGACTTATTGGAAGAAATTCGTATAAGAGTAAAAAAGAAAGAGAGAGTATTAGTTACAACTTTAACAAAAAAAATGGCGGAAGATCTTGCTGATTATCTTAAAAATCTCCAAATAAAAGTTCATTATTTGCATTCTGAGATAAATACTTTGGAAAGGATCTCAATATTAAGAGATCTTCGTATAGGAACTTATGATGTAATTGTCGGAATAAATTTGCTTCGTGAAGGATTGGATCTGCCGGAAGTATCGTTAGTTGCAATATTAGATGCCGATAAAGAGGGATTTTTACGATCCGAACGATCGCTATTTCAAGTATCCGGAAGAGCTTCTCGTAATTTAAACGGTAAAGTTATATTTTATGCGAATAAAATGACAAAATCAATGAAAACAGTAATGGCTGAAACAAAACGCAGAAGAATGATCCAACAAGAATATAATGAGAAACATAATCTAAAGCCGAAAACAATATATAAATCATTAGATGAAATTAAAGGATCAACTTCAATAGCTGATATTAATGAAAAATATTCAACTAAAAACGAAGATAAATATAAAGAAGAATATAAACACAAATCAAAATTAGAAATAATAAATTTGATTGATGAATTAACGATCGAAATGAAAGGATCTGCAGAAAATCTGCAATTTGAAACAGCAGCAAAAACTAGAGATAGAATCAAAATTTTAAAAAAGGAATTAAAAAAATAATTTTTTTAAATTGTTTATTGCATTTTAATAAATAATTTTTTAATTTAATATGTTGAAATGAAAGAATAAAAATTAGGAGAGAATAATGAAGAATTTTTTAATGTCAGTATTAGTAGTTGCTATTTTCGTTGCTTTGGGTGCAATGTATTGGTATCAAACAACATTTGACACAAGAATAACAGAAATGAATAACAGAGCTGGAACTATTGAAGGCAAATATCAATCATTTACCAAAACACTGCATGTTTTAGATATGAAATTTATTGGACGAGCTAAACATGTACAAACAAATAAAGATAACATCTCACAATTATTCCAAGATATAGATGATTTTAAAGATAAACATGCAGAAGATCTATTTACAATTAATACCAAAATTGATTCATTGGGAGCAATTGTTGATGCTAATCATCGTAATTTAAACATACAAATTGAAGCATTACAAAAGACAATCAGAAATTTACGAACTACAGTTAGTCAAAATAATATTGCGACTACAACCAAAGTTCAAAAAATTATAAGAGACATTAAGAGCGTTGAAAAAAGATTAGATAAAGTTGAATTATTAACCGAAGAAAAAAAAGAAAAAAAGAAAGGTCTTTTTTAATCCTTTAACAGTTAATTTCAATAATTACACCTAATTTTTTATGTAAAATTTTTTATTTTTTAATATTAGCTGTAATATAATTCCAGAAATTATTAAAAACAAACCGACAATGGTGGAGTTTTTAATAATTTCTTTTAGTATATAGTTAATAATTAATAACGAAATAAATGGTGTTAAGTAAATTACATTATTCACTATTGCAGTAGATTTTGCTGATTTCAATGCAATTAGCCAAACGAAAAAGGTAATACTCATTTCAAATAATCCTACATATAAAGCGGGAATTAATTCGGAAATTTTGGGAATAGCTATTGAATAAAACACAGCATTTGTTATTAATGCATAAATACTTCCAAATAAAAAGATGAAGAACAAAGCAATACTCATATCATAATTCAGTTCTCTATTTATCAACCAATAAACAGCCCAAATAAATACACTTAAAAAAGCGTAAATAATTCCTTGTATATTAAAATTGATAATATTTTTAAAATCCCCACCACTTATTACAATATAAGCTCCGATAAAACTGATGAAAATCGCAATAAATTGTAAAATTGAAAGTTTCTCTTTTTTCATTATTACACTTAATATTACTATTGCAATTGGCCATGTGAAATTTATTGCTTGGGCAATTTGAGCCGGCAATAGATCATAAGCTATAAATAATATGCTATAATAACCAAAAGGTACTAACAGACCTAAAAATGCAAATAATAAATAATCTTTTATTTTCAGATATTTAAAATTGATGAGTTGTTGTTTTATTACCACAATTATAAATAAAATTATTGTAGAAAATACAGAAGAATAGAACATTAATTCAAAAGGTTGTAAATTTCTTAATGCAATTTTAAAAGCTGTAGCAACTGTTGACCAAAGTAAAACCGCAATTCCCGCATATATTATCGCTTTCTTGTTTTCCATAACTTACTAATTATTTTCCTTTAAAATATTTTAATTATTTTTCCTTTTAAAAGATAGTAAAATATTTTATTTTAAGGTAATAAAATATGAGATAATTTTTATGGAAAATGTAAAGAGTAAAATATTAAAATTAAAAGATGAATTAAATAATCACAACTATCGTTATTATATATTAAACGATCCTATCATATCAGATTTTAAATATGACGAAATGCTTCGTGAATTAGAGACTTTAGAAAAGAAATATCCGGAATTTAAAACACTTGATTCACCTACTCAAAGAGTTGGAGCAACTATACTTAAATCTTTTAAACCAATTGAACATCGTACACCAATGCTAAGTTTATCCAATGCAAAGAATGAAAATGAAATTGTTGATTTTTATCGTAAAGTTTTAAAATTATTGGAAATTGATAATGTTAAATTTGTTGGTGAAACTAAATTAGATGGACTTGGTGTTGAATTAATTTATGAAAATGGTATTTTTACAGCCGGTGCTACGCGAGGAGACGGCTATGTTGGAGAGAATATTACTCAAAATTTAAGAACCATTCGTCAAATTCCATTGAAATTATTGGGAAATAATATTCCGAAAATTGTAGAAGTTAGAGGCGAAGTGATAATTTCTAATAATAATTTTAGAAAATTAAATAAAATTCGTGAAGAAAACGACGAACCACTATTTGCAAATCCTAGAAATGCAGCTGCCGGTTCATTAAGACAATTGGATCCTAAAATTACAGAAAAACGCCCTCTGGAAATTTTCATATACGCATTTGGGGAAATAACCGATAATAAATTTAAAACACAATTTGATTTTTTAAAACAATTAAAGAAATGGGGATTCCCGACTAATCCATATAATAAAATTTTATCTGATGAAAAGAAAATGATCAAATATTTCAATAAAATGGAAAATGATAGAAATACACTTCCTTATGATATAGACGGAGTTGTGTTTAAAGTTAATTCACTTAACTTTCAGAATAAATTAGGTACAAGAACTCGCAATCCTCGTTGGGCAATTGCCGGGAAATTCAAACCCAAACAAGAGATAACACAAATAATCAGCATTGATGAGCAGGTAGGAAGAACCGGTATTATTACACCTGTTGCAAATTTAAAACCAGTAAAGATCAGTGGTGCAACTATTAGTCGTGTAACTCTTCATAATCAAGATGAAATCGATCGTAAAGATATTCGTATAAATGATTTTGTCATTGTTGAACGCGCCGGTGATGTCATACCTAAAGTTATAAAAGTCATAAAAGAGAAAAGAACGAATAATACGAAACCTTATAAACTGCCTAAAAAATGTCCCGTTTGCCACTCTCCTGCTATTAAAATTGAAAGTGGTGGTTTATTGAAATGCTCTAACATTTCATGTCCGGCTCAACTAAAAAAAAGCATAGAACATTTCGTTTCTAAAAAAGCGATGGATATTGCCGGAGCAGAAGCAACAATGAATTTACTTGTAGAATCAAATTTAATTTCAAATGTAGCAGAATTGTATAATCTAAAAGAAAAAGATCTTGTGGAATTAGAAAGATTTGGAAAGAAATCTGCTCAAAATTTAATTAATTCAATTGACGAATCAAAAAACACTTCACTTCCAAAATTAATCTATGCTTTGGGAATTCCTAATGTTGGTGAATATACGAGTAAATTATTAGCCAAAAAATATGGGAATTTTAAGTCATTATTGAATGCAAAACAAGATGAATTAGTTGAAATCGAAGATATTGGACCGATTGTTGCTAAAAGTATTGTAACATTCGTAAGAGAAAAAAGGAACTTAAAAGTAATTAATTCTCTATTTCAACATGGAATTAACCCAACTTATGATAATTCAAAAAATGAGTTACAAAAATTAAAAAATAAAACATTTGTCTTGACAGGCACTTTAGAAAATTATACTCGTGATGAAGCAAAATCTCTAATAGAAAATGCCGGTGGAAAAGCGACAAATACTGTAAGTAAAAAAACTGATTATCTGATCACCGGAAGCAATTCCGGCTCAAAATTAGAAAAAGCTAAAAAACTAAATATCAAAATTTTAAATGAAAGCGAATTCAAGAATTTATTTTCTGAATAGAACTTTTACTAATTTTTTCTATCCATAAATAATATAAATGTTAAAGAAATCAAAAAAAGTTACTTATAAAAACATTGGAATTATAAATTTTGTTTCAAGTAATCGTGCGAAACGAATAAATATTTCAATCAAACCATTTAAAGGAATTATAGTAAAAGTTCCGTTAAATGTATCGTTTAAAAGAGCTGAAAAGTTTGTATTGAGTAAAAATAGCTGGCTAACTAAACATCTTCCAAAAATGAAAATTAAGGAGCAAAACTCAATACAATTAAATAAAAGCAATCCAATTACAAAAGAGAAGATTGTAAATAAAATTATCAAGCGAACTATCGAATTGGCTGATAGACACAATTTTAAATTTAGAAATTTAAAAATTAAAGATCAGAAAACTATTTGGGGAAGCTGCTCATCAAAAAATAATATCAATTTAAACAGAAAATTAGTTCATCTACCTGATCATCTAATTGATTATGTGATATTGCATGAACTTACTCATACATTAGAAAAAAACCATAGTCCAAAATTTTGGAAAAAGTTAGATAAATTCGTAGAAAATCCAAAAAAGTTGGATAAAGAATTAAAACGATTTCCTATTGTGTAAAAAATTAAGATTATCATAATTTAATCTATGAAATCTGTAACTGAATTTATTGCTAAAAATTTTCGT
>JAYEOX010000133.1:9404-23746 GCA_034723415.1 Fidelibacterota bacterium
TAATTTCGTGAATTTCGTGGCTGAATTTATTCGTATTAATTCGTATAGTCCGTGTCTCTATTAAAACATCCATTTTCAATAAAGTATAAACATTGTTTGAATGTATCTTCATAAAATAACATCGGTGTATGAGCATGTTTAAGTATAATAAAATCCTCCGCCCCTTTTAAATATGCTTCATCAACTCGTACTTCTCCATCATTATCTGCATCAATAAATGGATTATATCCTTTGTTATTTTTTTTACCACCGGCAATTATTCCAAATTCACAATCAGGTGGAGAAAGCGATTTAAAATGTGCATCAGAAGTAGCTAATAATTCCTGTCCGGGCGTTTTTGTTATCCATTTATAAAAGAAAATGTTGTCCAATGTATCTGCATATTCCGATCCATGATTTGGTGGAGCTATCATTACCCATCGAATGATCTGTAAAGTAGAATCATAATTTTCCATTTCCCGTCCTACAAGATTTCCCATACTATGACTTACCAAATAGAATTTACCATACTGTATATTTTCATTTAACCACTCTGCAAAATCAATTCCTTGTTGACGTATATTATTTTCAGTTGAATGATAACCGTAATTATATGTCTCATATCCGGCATCTTGAAATTTATTTTCCAGTGGCTTCATGATCAACGGATTACTTAGAATACCGTGTATTATTACTACAGGAATGTTTTTATCAGAATTATTACTTTCTAATTTTCCATTTAAGATGAAAAAACAAATAAAAATGCTTATTAATATCTTTTGAAAAAATCTCATAGGACGTATTTTTTTTCTAAAACTTTTAATATATGAGAAACCTTTGATTAACATAACAAATACACTTTCATTTTATAATTTATTGTTAATTATGATCATTTCTAACATTCTAAACCACTAAACTTCTAAACTTCTAAACTTCTAAACATTTTTATTATTTTATTTTGATTCTTATTATTTGGTTTGGTTATGCAAAGCATTCTATAATTATATTGCACTAATTTTCCTTAAAAAATCAACAGTTTCTGTAACAGCAATAATTGTTTTGTCTATATCTTCTTCCGTATTTTCTCTTCCCAATGAAAATCTAATCGAGCTATGAGCTTGTTCGGCAGGTACATTCAAAGCAATTATAACATGACTAGGATCTAATGAACCGGATGAACATGCACTACCGGTTGATATCTCAATTCCATGCATATCGAGTCGCAATAAAATTGATTCCCCCTCAATATTATTAAATGAAATATTTGTTACATTTGGTAATCGCTTTTCAGGATGTCCATTTATAGAAATATTTGAAATGTTTTTTTTCAATCCGGATTCTAATTTATCTCTCAAATATTTTATTTTTTTTACTTCACTATTCATTTCCAAATTTAATTGTTTAATTGCTTCACCAAAAGCAATAATGCCAATAGTATTTTCAGTACCGGCTCGCATAGAATTTTCCTGATGTCCACCGCTTATCAAAGGACATAATGACTTTGTTCCTTTCCGACGAAACAATACACCAATTCCCTTCGGTCCGTAAATTTTATGACCGGATAATGACAAATAATCAACTTTCATTTTTTTAAGATCTACTGGAATTTTTCCAATTGCTTGTACCGCATCCGTATGAATTGGAATATTATTCTCATTTGCAATTTTTGTAATTTCTTCCATTGGTTGAATGGTTCCAATTTCATTATTGGCATACATAATTGTTATCAATGCGGTATTATCTTTGATAGCATTTTGAACATCTTTTGGATTTATTAAACCATATTTATCTACAGGTAAATAAGTAACTTCAACATTTTGTTGTTCTAAACATTTTAAAGTATTCATAACAGATGGATGTTCAATCGAGGAAGTAATAATATGTGTATCTGCAACATTGCAAAAAGCACAACAAGAAACAGCTCCTTTGATAACTGTATTATTCGCTTCTGAGCCACCGGCAGTAAAAATCAATTCATCAGGATCACAATTTAAAAAATCGGCAATATTTTTGCGTGCATCCTCTACCATTTGTCTTACTTTTCTACCTAGTTCGTGTTGTGAGCTGGGATTACCATAATTATCTAAAAAATCAATTATTTTTTCTTTTACTTTTGGATGCAGCGGTGTAGTTGCATTATTATCTAAATATATCATTTTATTCACCCGTGTAAATGTCTGTTTCAAAATATTGTTTCACATATTTGTCAAGGAGTTTTTTTGCTTCAGGTTCACATTTCCCACAAGCGGTGCTAATTTTTGTTCGCTTTTGTAATGTGTCAAAATCTTTAACTCCTTCAAGCACTTCCATTTTAATCTCATCTTCAGAAATGTTTAAACACTCACAAACAATTCGTGACTCTTTTTCAACTTTAATTTTTTCTGCTTGCCCTGTTTTTCTATAATAATCCTTTATTGCTGCTCTTAATGCTTTGTCACCAAGAACTGAACAGTGAATCTTATTCGGCGGTAGTCCACCTAATTCTTTTATAATGTCATCAGGTTTAATTTCCATAGCTTCTTCTAATATCATTCCGCTATTTTTTGTAACCATTTCTGACATCATAGAAGTTGAACCAATTGCACTTGCACAACCGAAAGTTTTCCATTTCATATCGTAGATTTTATTGTCTTTCACCTTGATATAAACTTTCATCAAATCACCACAAACAGGTGAACCATTTTCACCAACGCCATCAGCTTTATATTCTTCTTCTGAAATTTTTAGAACATTTCTTGGATTAAAAAAATGTTCTTTAACTTTATCGGAATAATTCCAATTTGTATCATTCATATTATTTTTCTCTATTTTAATTAATTTTATTATAAATATTTCTTATATCATTTGCATCTATTTTTACAGGATTATTTTCCATATTGTGAGTATTTAAAACAGTTTCAATATTATTCTCTATAAATTCTATATCTAATTTTTTACCAATTGTCAAATCAAGTGAAATCAGCCACTCATAAAAGTCATTCTTTTTTATGTTCAGAAAATCAAAAAGTTCATTCAAATCTTCTTTAACAGTCGGATAATACTTTTCCATTACAGATTTCATTACAATCCCATTTGCTAATCCGTGTGAAATACCATATTTAGTTGTTATCGGATAACCAATTGCATGTTGCATCGTTGATCCCGTCTGCGCAATAACCATTCCACCCCAAAGTGAAGCGAGCATAAGTTTTTCTCTTAGTTTAATATTTTCAAGATCATTCATTGTATCTTTCAAATTTTCAAATATCAATTTCACTCCACTGAAAATTATCGGATAGACAATTTTACTCCTTTTTTTTGAATATAGTCCTTCCAACAAATGACTTAATGCATCAACAGCAGTATCACGAGTAATTATTTTGGGTAATGAAATTGTATATTGGGGATCTAAAAATGAAAATTTGGGAAATATTAAAGATGTGCCAAACCCAACTTTTTTATCAATATTAGAATCTGTTATCACGCTGTATTGTGTTGCCTCTGTCCCGGTTCCAGAAGTTGTTGGAATTGCAATTATCGGATAGGCATTTTTAATTTTTTGAAAATTATATACTTCCCTATTTTCTAATTTATTCGCAGCGATGATTGAAATTGCTTTTGCAGAATCAATTGGACTTCCGCCACCAATACCAATTACCATATTACAATTATTCTTTAAAAAATATTCAGCTCCCTTATGCACTGTTTTTAATTTTGGATTTTCAGTGATCTTATTAAATATTTTATAATCTATTTTTTTACTTTTTAATATTTCTAAAATATCAGTTTGAGCTCCACTAACTATTGCAGATCTTTTCCCGGTAACTATTAATGGTTTATCATTTTTGTTAATATTAGAACTGAAATTATTCTTTAAACAATCTTTCCCAAAAAATATATTTGTCGGCATATTATATTTAAACATCTTTATTCACCTTTTATTCATTTAGTACATTTTTCCCAATGAATGTCTCTTTTTTAATAAAAACATTTTTTAAATCAATCCATTTATCAAGATTAATTCCATATTCACCAAGCATGTTTTTTCCTTGCCAGTTTAGATCGTGAAAATCCGAACCGCCTGTAACGATTAGATTAAATTTTTTCGCGAGTGCCATAATTTCTAACATCATTTTATTTTTATTTGATGGATGATATAATTCAATTCCATCGATTGGATATGTAACGATTTCTTCTAAAAGATATTTGTTTTTATATAATCCGGGATGAGCTAAAATTGCAATTCCGTCAGCATTATGAATTAAATTAATTGCATAATCAACACTCATTTTCTCTTTTGGAACATAAGCAGGACAATCATATCCAATATATTCAATAAATGCTTCTCTCATTGAATTAACAAAACCGGCATTTATTAAGGCTCGTGCAACATGCGGTCTCCCTAAAGCTGTATCGCCATCAACTGTATTGAAAATTGTTTGTGGTAATATTTTTATTTTTAGATCATTTAATTTTTCACATATTGTATAAATTCGTTTTTTACGGTAATCCTGATATTTATTTAAATTAAATAACATATCTTCGTTTTTAGGATCAAATCCATAACCAAGAATATGGACATCTTCGTCTCTAAAATATGTCGAAAGTTCAACTCCGGTAATTGCAATACCTTGAAAATATTTTTTAAATTCATTGAATCCATTTATTGTATCGTGATCGGTCAATGCCGCAACTGATATGTTATTTTTATTAAGATACTTCGTTAAATATTCAGGAGAAAATTTTCCATCTGAAAATGTGGAATGAAAATGCAGATCAGCATATATTTGATTTTGTCTTTTAGCTATTTTATTTCTTACAGTTATCATCTATTTCTTTCTACTTAACTATTTCTATTATTCTTTTTGCAATATTTTCAGAATCTAATTCAACCTGTTTAATTAATATCGATCTCTCACCATGTGTAATATACTCATCCGGAATGGAAAATGAATGCAATTTTGATTTACTTTCATTGTTTTGCATAAATCTTGAAACCAAGTTTTCCAATCCGCTATTTGGATTTCCCTCTTCTATTGTAAAAATATTTTTATGATCTTTTACAACTTCATTTAAAACAATTTTATCATAAGGACAAATAAATCTTGCATTGATCAGTGTAGCATCAATATTTGAACTACTCAAAATTTTCAATGCCTTTTCGGCTTCTCTCACCATAGTTCCTATCGCAATAATTGCAACTTTTTTTCCTTTTTTCAAATATTCCCAAGAACCTAATTTTAAAGGAGCAACTCTATTTTTAGGATCATATCTGACACTCTTATCACGCGGATAACGAATGAAAAATGGTTTATTTTTTGACTTTAATGCCAAATGCATTAACGACCTTAATTCATTCCCATCTTTAGGAGCTGATAATACGATATTTGGGATCATCGATAAATATGAGAGATCAAAATTTCCATGATGTGTCGGTCCATCCGCACCAACTATTCCGGCTCTATCACAACAAAAGATCACCGGCAATTTCTGTAAACTTACATCATGAATAATATTGTCAATTGCTCTTTGCAAAAATGATGAATAGATTGATACGACAGGTTTTATTCCATTTGTGGCAAGACCGGCAGCAAATGTAACGGCATGTCCTTCTGCAATTCCAACATCAAAAAATCGCTTAGGGAATTTTTTCGCAAAATCAACTAAACCTGTTCCTTCTTTCATCGCTGCAGTTATTCCAACGACTTTTGGATCTTTTTTGGCTAATTCAATAATTGTTTTCCCAAATACCTCCGTATAAGTTGGCATCTTCTTTTTCGGAATTTCAACTTTTATCTTCTCACCCGGTATTCCATGATATTTTGTTGGGTCAGCTTCTGCTTCAGGCAATCCTTTTCCTTTTACAGTCAGAACATGAACCAATATCGGTGTTTTGATCTTTTTTAATTTTGTAAATGCATCTACTAACTGTGGAATATTATGACCATCAATAGGCCCAAAATATCTTAATCCCATTTCATCAAAAATAATATTTGGAACAATAAGTTTCTTTGCACTTGCCAATATTCTTTTTATTCCACTACGAATATAATGTTTTTCACCATTAAATCTTCCGGTAAATTTCCAAACATTATTTCTTAATTGATTATATGCCGAACCGGTAACGATTCTATTTAAATAACGAGAAATTCCTCCTACATTACGAGATATTGACATTTCGTTATCATTTAAAATCACCATCAATTGTTTTTTTAAACGACCAATATTATTAAATCCTTCCCAAGCTAAGCCACCGGTTAATGCACCATCTCCAATAACAGCAATAACTTTATTTGTTATATTTAATAAATCATTCGCAGCAGAAATTCCCAATGCCGATGAAATTGAAGTAGAAGCATGTCCCGCTCCAAAAGCATCATATTCACTTTCAGATCGTTTTAAAAACCCACTAATGCCACCGTATTTACGAATTGTTTTTAATTTTTCTCTCCTTCCTGTTAACACCTTATAAGAATATGTTTGATGACCGACATCCCAAATAATTTTATCATCCGGTAGTTCAAAAACATACAATAAAGCAATAGTCAATTCTACTACACCAAGTGAAGGAGCTAAATGTCCACCTGTTTTACTGATCACATTAATTATATAATCTCTTAACTCATCGGCTAATATTTGAAGTTCATCTATAGATAATTTTTTGATATCTTTTGGAGTATCAATTTTTTTTAATATTTTATATTTCATAGTTCACCTTTAACCTTTTTATAAATCTTATAGTTTACAAAATTATTTGGAAAATAGTAAGAATATTTTAATAATTTTAATTATAGCAAACAGAATAAAAAAAATATTTTTATTTAATTTAGTTAATATTTTTTTTATTTTAAAATAGTAATGAGAAAGTGACTTCTATCTAATATAAAGGAATTAAAATAATTCAAAAATACTTCTAAAAGAGATGATTAAAAATGAAAAAAATTAAAAGAAAGAGATTCTTCAAAAATGTTTTATAGATCAAATAAAATAATATTTACATTGTTATTAATTATATCAATATTCACTATTTCAAATGCAAAAAAAGACAATTTCAAAGTAGCTCTCACGGGGAAATATCCTCCTTTTAGCATGTATGATTCTAATGGAAATCTTGCAGGATTTGATGTTGATGTTTCAAAAGCAATAGCTGATAAACTTGATAAAAAACTTATTTTAATAGCAACACAGTGGGATGCTATTCTTCCCGGGCTTTTAACAGGAAAGTATGATGTTATTATCGGTTCTATGGCTGTAACAAAAGAGCGTAGTAAAAAGGTTAATTTTTCTGACTCCTATTACGAATCCGGTGCACAGCTATTTATCCATAAACGAAGTGTTGATTCGATAAAATCTATTAATGATTGTGTTAATAAACGCATAGGTGTTGTTCTTGGTGAAACTTATGCACAATTCTTAAGAAATAAATATCCAACAATAGAGAGAGTAACATATAAATCAACTGTTGATATTTTCAATGACCTTGATAATGGCCGCATTTCAGGTTTTGTGAGCGATAAGCTCCTTGGTATGTATCAAATCAAAAAATCAAAAAGAAAATTTGTGCCTACAGGGAAATTGCTTTTCAAAGAACAGATGGCTATTCCTGTGAACAAAAATGATAAAATCCTCTTGGAAAACATTAATAAAGCGCTTGGTGAAATGCGGAAAACAGGTGAATTGCAACAAATATTTGATAAATGGTTCGGTATAACTGAAAATGATTCTCAGGTTAGACAAAAACAAACATCTATTAAGAGAATAACTATTATCAAACTTTTTGCAAAAGGTTTCGGATTAACATTATTAGTTGCCTTTTCTTCAATACTTATAGGTTTTCTACTTGCTGTTCCCGGTGGAATTGTACTTAACAATAAAGAAATAACCGGCAATATGGTACTAAGAGCCGTGAATGATTTCTTTAGAGGCACACCTGTGCTAATACAACTTTTCTTTGTATATTTTGGAATAGGCAGTCTGCTGTCTCAAAAATTTGGCATCAATCTTTCGGCTATTACAGCTGCAATTTTTACACTTTCAATAAATGCTGCTGCTTATATGTCTGAAGTTGTTCGTTCCGGTTTGATGTCGGTTCCAACGGGTCAAAGAAATGCGGCAATAGCCATTGGTTTTAACAAATGGCAAATTT
The DNA here is from genome assembly GCA_034723415.1 of Fidelibacterota bacterium. Lineage (GTDB taxonomy): Bacteria > Fidelibacterota > Fidelibacteria > Fidelibacterales > Fidelibacteraceae > TCS52. Next base: position 17,509 of record JAYEOX010000133.1, read on the forward strand.
TTTCGCTTGTAATTTGGCCGCAAGCATTCAGAATTGCATTACCGCCGCTTATGAATTCTGTTGTTGCATTAATAAAGGATACGGCTTTGATATCTGTTATTACTGTCCCTGAAATAATTCGACAGGCACAATCAGTAATAAGTATTACATTTGATCCGACAAAATATTATTTAATTGTTGCATTAATGTTCTATTTAGTAACATTCCCTCTTATGAAATTTTCTGCTAAGTTAGAAAAACAAATTAAAAAGAAAGGCTTTGGAAATGCTTAAAATAAAAAATCTTTTTTATAAATATTCGGATGGAACTGTTGGATTAAATAAAGTTAGTATGGAAATTCCTCCCGAGAGAACCTTTGTAGTTCTTGGTGAAAGTGGATCAGGTAAAACGACATTTTTACGCTGTTTGGGAAGATTTCTTATTCCTCAGTCGGGATCTATTTCCTATTACGATGAAAATATAAGAAATATGGATAATAAAAAATTCAGACAGACCATTGGTATAATATTTCAGCGGCTACACCTTTTCCCTCATATGACAATTTTGAAAAATATGTTTCTTGGACCTGTAAAAATCCTAAATAAAGATAGAAAAGAGACGGAAAAAGAAGCGTATAAAATGCTTGAAAGACTCGGTATTCCGGATCTTGCAAAAAATTATCCATCACAAATAAGTGGCGGACAAGCTCAGCGTGCAGCAATTGCACGCGGTCTGATGATGCATCCTAAAATAATGCTTTTGGATGAGCCAACTTCTGCATTGGATCTAAAAACTACTAATGATTTCGCAGAGTGGCTTAAAGAACTAAAAGAGGAAACAACTTTTATCGCAGTTACTCATGATATCCCTTTTGCGAAAAGAGTAGCTCAGCATGGTATCTGTTTAAATAAAGGTGAAATATCTTCATCCGGTGATATAAATAAAATAGCTTCTTATATGAGTACGGGTGATTATTAACTAAAATAAATTATTTAATTTAAAGTTAAAAAAATCATTCTGCTATTTGTAACCAGTTAACTAATTTCCTACTTCTCCTGCTTAAACATCCATTCCAATAATTTTGGATCGCCATAAGCATTATCCCAAGAATTGTGAGCAACACTATCGTATTCCGTAAATTTAGGATTTCCGCCTGCATTTTTTATAGCTTTGATCATATCACGAGTTCTCTGAGGATTTACAGTTCTATCTATCGAGCCATGAAATGCCCAAATTGGAATATTTTTAATTATATTTGCAGTTTTTACATCTCCACCACCGCATACCGGAGCTGCTGCTGCAAACATATCCGGATATCTTGCAATCAGATCCCAAGTTCCAAATCCGCCCATTGATAAACCTGTAACATAAATTCTGTCTTTATCAATATTATATTGTTTTTCAAAAGAGTCAATTAACTTCATCAATAATCTTACTGATTCTGACGGATTTTCCGGCATTGTGTGTTTATCAAGATCCCAATCAACTTCTACCCACCTCTGCCCTTCAGGACATTGAGGAGCAATCACAAAACAAGGATATTTTTCTAAATTTATATCTGTTTCAAAAATTTTCGCACCATGTATAAGTTGTTTCATATTATCTTGACCGCGTTCGCCTGCACCATGCAAAAACACAACCAATGGATATTTTGTATCTTTATTATAATTTGCCGGTTTCAATAATCTATAAAGTAACATCTTACCATCTTTTTCATTTTTGAATTTGTGTGCTTCAAATTTTGTGCCTTTCTTTCCACAGCCAAAAATCATTAGCAGCATAACAAACATAATTACTCCCTTAAATTTCATTTTATCTCCTTTTTTATATAATTAAATTTAATAATTCTAAATTTTTTCTACAAATTCACTGTCTTTTTTATCAATTTTTTTCGAGTCAAATGATCTGAAGATCAATGAAATAAAAATTATTACCAGCATTATGATATTTAAAACAATAATTAACTGAATAAAAGCATCATTTGCAGAATATTTATTTAAATAAATTAAGATATTCTCAACAGAAATTATTTGTGAAAAAACCAATAACGAAATAAATAAAATATTCAAAAATGAGTCTATATAGTCGTATAAAACAGGAGCAATAAATTTGATCAATATAAAACTACCAATAAAAGATGCAAAAAATAACAATATCATTTTAGGAACAAGAAGCAAAATAACACTTCCCCAAAAATCACTTTTATTAATAACTTTTACAATACCACTCAAGGCAAAATTCCCATTTGAATAATAAATGAATTGTACAGATAAAATATTCATTATTATCAAAAATATTACCGAATAAATTAATATATCTTTTAAATTTCTTTTGTATATTTTTCTATGCTTTACATTAATTCTGACGATCATTGATTCCATTCCAAAATTACATAAAAACCCGTAAATAGCATATATCACACAATATAATCCAAAACTGATGAGATACTTTACATCACCAATAGTATTAAATTTACTAATTACTAAATAAAATATGATCAATATTGAAATAATTAAAAAAGATATTAGCCACGACTTTCCCGAATTATAATAATTTTCAATTTTGTTAAAACCATTCTTATAAAAATTTAATTTAAACGGAACAGTAAATCTTTTATTTAAAAAACTCAATATAAAATAGTGTGTTACCACAATTGATAAAAATGCAAAAATGCTTAAATAATTCTTTAAAATATTTATCTCATTAATAATATAAATGAAAATAAAAGGCAAGAGAAAAAATAGTGGTAAAATTATTTTTAAGTATATATCATTAAATATTTTTTTACTATTATCACTCATTTTTACTTTCCTATTTTTAAATTTCCTAAATTAAAGAAACAACGGACATTATATCCGTTGTTTCTTTGTAGTTTTCTATTTCATAAATTCATACTCAAAATTTACATTAAAATAAATAGCTAAATTTTCCAAAAGAATTCAGTTCTTTAAATGCCTGCAAAAGCCGCCTAATAAATCCTTTTTCACCTTCGATCAGCCATTTACGAGGATCATATATTTTTTTATTTGGAGCATCTTCACCTTCAGGATTTCCAATTTGACCTTGCAAATATGCATCTTTTTCGTCCATATAATCCTTTATCGGTTTAGTAAATGCCCACTGCGTATCCGTATCAATATTCATCTTAATCACACCGTAAGAAATTGCTTCTTCTATTTTTTCGGGTTCAGAACCCGATCCACCATGAAATACAAAATTCACAGGTTTATCAGAATCGGTATTAAATTTTTCTTTTATATGTTCTTGAGAATTTTTTAAAATTTCAGGTGTAAGTTTTACATTTCCCGGTTTATAAACTCCGTGAACATTCCCAAATGAAGCGGCAATTGTGAATAAAGGACTAATATTTTTTAACTCTTCATAAGCAAATGCAACATCTTCCGGCTGTGTATATAATTTTGAATTGTCCATATCTGTATTATCAACTCCATCTTCTTCCCCACCTGTGCAACCAAGTTCAATCTCCAATAACATATCAATTTTACTCATTCTTTTTAAATATTTTTTTGAAATTGAAATGTTGTCTTCCAAAGGTTCAACAGAAAGATCTAACATATGAGAGCTGAATAGTGGCTTTCCTGTCTCTTTATAATATTTTTCACCCTCATCCAATAAACCATCAATCCAAGGTAATTTTTTCTTTGCGGCATGATCTGTATGCAAAATAACCGAAACACCATAATGTTTTGCCATTTCGTGAATGTGTTTTGCTCCCGCGACTGCACCGGCAATTGCTCCTTTTTCATTTTCATTTCCCAACATTTTCCCGGCATTGAACAATGCTCCGCCATTTGAAAATTGGATCATTATTACCGACTTTGCTTCTTTAGCTGCTTCTAAAGCTGCATTAATTGTATTTGATCCAATTACATTAACAGCCGGAAATGCAAATTTATTCTCTTTTGCATATTCCAATACTTCTAATAATTTCTCACCGGTTATTACTCCCGATTCTAATTTTGGTTTTCGTAAACTCATACTTTCTCCTTTTTAATATTTTTCATATCATTTAATATAATAATTAATTTAGCAACTAACAAAAAATAATAACAATTAACTTATTATTTTATTTAGCAACCAACAAAATCTAACAACAACTAACTTATTATTTTTGTTAAATAATAATTTTGTTCGTTGATAATTCTCATAGCTTTTCTTGTTTATTCTTATTAGTTTTCGTTTACCCTGTTAAGTGCGAAACATATTTAACTGGGGTTCATTGCAATCCATACATTTTATATCTGTTCGCTCTTGTTAGTTTTTGTTCGTTGCTAAAAACCCGACTTTGTGTGAAATCTTTCCAACTCTATCGTCTTTGCCCTTCTATCTACAATTTCACTCGGTCCGAAATACTGAATTGGTCCAGGATATATATAATAATTTTCTAATGCCCATTTTGATCTATTTTTAATTAACTCTTTAAATGGGTTCCCATCCAATTCCACAAGTGCTTTTCGAATAACAGTTTTGTTCTTGCCTTTTCTTTTCTCAATATTCATCATTGAAGTTAACGGCACTCCACCCGGCAGCCATTTCGAACTTTCAGAAGATAAATTCTTTATTGAAACCATATAACCTGTAATTTTTGAAACGATTAAAACCGTTGCTGAATATCCCAGCGAATATGTATAGTCCGCATCAAAATTCGTCGGTGCTGCACATCTACCTTCATAACCGAAAAAGTGATTTCTTGTTGAAAATTTTCCATTATATTTTCCTGCTTTCTTGTATTGACTCAACCTATTCCCAACAAGGTCTATTAATAATTTTTCCGTTTCGATCACAGATACTTGAACATTCCCATGTGGATCTCTTTCCATTATCATTTGATATGCGATATCCTTTGGTAATATTTCGTAAGTATTTTTTAGTTCATTTCCTAATTTTGATAAGACAAATTTTCTCTTTTCTTCCAATTCATCTATCTTTTCAAATTCAACTTTATTCTCTTCCAGTAAATTATTTAAAGTTGCGATCAATTTTTTCATATCGGGAATAAATTCTATTAACCCTTCCGGAATTATTACAACTCCAAAATCTTTTCCGGCATCAGATCGTTTTACAATCACATCTGCAATGTATTCAACTACATCTTGCAGTGAATAATTTTTCTTCTCAACTTCTTCTGAAATTATTGTGATATTTGCATGCGTCTGCAATCCACATTCCAAAGCAATATGAGAAGCCGATCGCCCCATCAATTTTATGAAATGATAATATTTTTTTGCAGAATTTGCATCTCTTTGAATATTTCCTACAAGTTCGCTATAAACTTTTGTAGCAGTGTCAAAACCAAATGATGCTTCGATCATCTCGTTCTTCAGATCGCCGTCTATCGTCTTTGGCACACCGATAACCTGTACTCCTGAATTATTCTTTTCATAATATTCTGCTAAAATTCCGGCATTTGTATTTGAATCATCACCACCAATTACAACTAAAGCTGAAATATTCAACTTCTTTAAATTAACCAATACTTTTTCAAACTGATCTTCACTTTCCAATTTAGTTCTTCCCGAGCCGATAATATCAAAACCGCCGGTATTCCTGAATTCATTTATTAATTCTTCTGACATTTTAATATATTTGTTGTCAATTAATCCGGACGGACCGCCGAGAAATCCGAACAACTTACTTTCGCTGTTAAGCTCCTTGAGTGAATCAAAAAGCCCTGCAATTACATTGTGTCCACCCGGAGCTTGTCCACCGGATAATATTACTGCAACATTTATCGGTTTATTTTCTTGTTTCTCACCCGCTTCAAAATTTATCATCGGTAAACCAAAAGTATTTGGAAAAATGCTCTTCAATTCTTCGGCATCTGAAACCGAACTTGTCTTTTTTCCTTCAACTACTTTTACCGAATTTACATTTTTCAAAACGCTTGGCAATTTCGGTTTATATTCGTATCGTGCTTTTTGTAATTTTGATATGTTGTTCATTGTTGTTCCTTATTATTTTTTATATATTAAGTTATACATAATATAAAAATAAATGATATGATAATCAAACTAAACTGAAAAATATTATTCTATGAAAGTTAAAGAAAAAAATAAAAAAACTTACATTATTAAAAATAAATACTTATTTTGTAAAAGTAGCTTTGAAATTTTAGAATGAAAAGGAAAATAAATTTACAGAATTGTTGCCGGTGGATTTTCTGATAATAAAAAGTTAATTTTACTTAAATAGAGAAATGTTAAAAAAATATCTAAGGAATTAAAATTTATGAAAAAAT
>JAYEOX010000133.1:23846-36569 GCA_034723415.1 Fidelibacterota bacterium
ATGAAAAAATATCACGGAGAAAATGCAAAAATAAACGGAGACGAAATCTCACTTCATTACCATACTTTTAAATGGACTGACTATAATAAAGATGGTTTTTCCTTTTGGAATCAGTCACTGTCGTTTATGGAATGTTACGATGATTTTAATTTTACACTTGCACAATTTCTAATTGAAGAAGAGATATTCCCGGTTTCATTTAGAAGCGGGTGGCATTATATGGATAATGACTGGCAACATTATTTAAATGAACTTTTGCCTTATAGTATGCACAATGCTTGGCCAAGTAAAAGAGTTGATGAAGTGGAACCGTTGGATAACACTTATGATTGGTCGCTCGCTCCGGAAGAATTCGTTCCATATCATCCTGCTGTTGACAATTATCAAATTCCCGGAAACAGCCCCGGATGGGATCTTCGTTCTGCTCATTTAAATCAGTTTAAATGGAGTAGTTTAATGAATGATATGTTTCAAGAAGCAAATTCAGGTAATGATCAAATGGCATGTATTTGGGGACATTTACCCGAAACAAATTTCATTGAAAATATTGTAGTAATTGATAGTTTAGCACATAAATCAGCACAAAAATATCCGGATGTAAAATTTAAATATTGCACAGCAATTGAAGCAATGCAACTATGGCAAGGGAATGTTGACACAATTCCACCAGTTGTAAATATTACCGAAATTGAATCCGGTAATAATATAACACTTCAAATCTCTACTGATGAACAAATATTCCAAAAACAGCCGTTTGTTGCTGTAAAAGATATTTACGAAAGATATTATTTAGCTGATTGTAATTCAACAGGACAAAATTCTTGGGAGACAACAACTTCTCTGCCTAAAGATGAAATAGCAAAAATCGGCATTGCAGTATGTGATACTTTAGGAAATCAGACACTAGCATATGTGGAATATCTATCTGACGATATTTACATTGATAATCTTGATGATGAATGCGTTGAAGTATCCGGTAATTGGTCAACAAGTTCAAATTGCTCTTGGGGAACAGATTCAAAAATTGCAGAAATTAATCCGAATGAATCTGCTGTTATAAAATACTATCCAAATATTACTCAAACCGGATTATACAATACTTTATTTCAAATTCCTGATGTAAATAATTTATCTGAAAAGATCACATTTAAGATCTTCAATAATAGTGTATGCGTTGATACAATATTTTTTACATCTCAAATCCCTTCGAATAAATGGATTTATATTTCTACAAATAATTTAACAAATAGCGGAAATAATTACATTGAAGTAAAATTCGAAGGAGCTGAAACAGGTATAAAAAAGGGAGTTGCAGATGTAATCAAAGTATCTTCTTTGATCAGAGATCGTAGTTTAGAAATTGAAGATTCACCGGTAAAATTAGGAAGAGTAAGTGCAAGTGATTCATTACATTTTAACATCGAGTTTTCTAACAGAGGAATCAATGATCTCACTATTCAAAATATAAAATCTAAAATAGGAGTAATCACCACATCAGTAAATTTACCGATCATAATACCGCCAATGAGTAATATCAATATTCCATTTATTTTTTATTCAGACAAAAGAGGAAGTATTAATGAAAATTTACTCATTGTAAGCAATGATCCCTTAACACCTCGTTATTTAATTCCTGTAGAAGCAAATGTAACATCTTATTTTGTCATTATTGACAATGAAGATTCTCTCAATTATTCTGAAAATGGAAACTGGTTTTACAGTGTTGCACAAGCAAATGGTCCGTCAAGTAGATACGCATGGTTAAACCAAAATTCATCGGCTAGTTTTTTCACAAAGTTAAAATCGAATGGAATTTATGAAATATCTGAAATTGTTCCCACAACGGTGAATGCTTCTAATAATGTACTGTATGAAATTTGGATTGGAGATAAAATTGTAGATTCTATTCATGTTAATCAAAATGATGGTAGTGGAGGTTGGGTTTCACTTTGGGAAAAATCTATACCTGCCAATACTGAGGTAGAAATAAAAGTCATCGATACCGGACTTAGCACGGTAAATGGAGTTCTTAGAGCCGATGCAATTCTTTTTGAACTCATTCAAGAAATATCAGAGTTTGATGAAGAAAATGAAAATAATTTAATTTCCGATTTTAAACTGAACCAAAATTATCCAAATCCATTCAATCCGACAACAACTATTCAATATCAATTGCCAAAAGTTTCTGATGTAAAAATTACAATTTACAATATACTTGGTGAAAAAATACATGAATGGAATATTGATAAACAAAATGCCGGAACATATTCAGTTGTCTGGGATGGCTTAGATAAAAATGATAGAATTGTAAGTTCTGGAACATATATTTACAAAATTACTGCAGGTGAATTTACAGATAGTAAAAAATTAGTCTTTCTTAAATAAAATAAAAAAACATTTATCATAAAATTCTTTTCTATATTAAACTTCCGAAGTTCCCAAAACTTCGGAAGTTTTTTATATTATTTATCAAAAAATTCTTTTTGAATCACCTTTTGTGCAATTCTGCTGCTTGGTCCATCGCCCCTCGCAACATTGACAGATACTTTACCATCAAGTGCCTGAAATAACTCTGCAACATCACTATGTGAAAAACCCGGACAAAGCATAATTGCATCTATCTTCTCATTTATATAGAAATCTTTGGAAACTTTAACAGCTTCCTCTTGCGATCTTACAACAAATGTCCAAAGTTTATACTTCCCCGTGTCAATAATGCTTTTATGTTTTTCATAATCTGCATCGGGAGCATGAGCTATAAATAATGATTTAAATGCCATGGATTCCTCCTATTTATTTTCTAAATTTTCAAACAAATTACCAAACCACCACTAAGAGTCAATCTAATTTCTTTTTCACAAATATGTTTTTATGAAGTACTAAAAACAGTAGAATATTTTTTCTATCTTTCATTTTAGTATTTAATATATTTGTAATATTATCAAAAAAAATGGAGTGATTTGTTATGTGCTTTCTTAATTATTCTCAACATTACGTTTAATCTTCAACAAACGGCGCTTCAACAACATTAAAATATATAGGTTTTAAGAAGTGTTAAAATGCCTAATATACAAGTTATAATACCGATAACAATTTTTAAATTTTTTTCATTAACTTTACTAACAGTGAACGCTGCTAAAGGACCTGCAACTATTGAACCTATACTCGTTGCAAAAGCAAGTTTCCAGAATATTGTACTTGTAAATAAATATCCAATAAAAGCAACAATACAAATTACAGTTTCTGCAATAGTGGTGACACCTACAGAATTTTTACTATTCCTGCCACTGATTAATTGTCCGCCTGTAACTAAAGGTCCATAACCTCCGCCACTGCTTCCTTTATTAAATGCTCCTAAAATCGCGATAAAAATCAGTTTGCTCCAGGAAGTTTTATCTTCATTATTCCTTCTTATTATTATATATATGCCAATACAAAAAACCATCAGTCCTATGTAGGTTTTTAAATATATTGATGGAATATTGACTGCGAAAAACACAGCTATTAAAGCACCAATAATTCCGAAACCAGCCAGTATAAAGATCACTTTTGCATCATCAGATTTAAAACTATCAAGTTTTACATTTTTAAATCGGTAATGGGATATACCTCCAAGAAATCCACCAACCATTTGTCCTAATAGAACAGCCGATACTACTTGTAAGGGCCCAAATCCCATTATTAAGAGTATAGGAGTAAGGCTAGTTCCGTATCCCATACCTATGGAAGCATCAATAAACTCACAGAATAGTGAGATAACAATGACACTTATAAATAAAATTAATGTAATTTCCATCTAAACCCCCATAAAATATTTTCTTACTATATTGTTCATTATCATTTTCCGATTATTTTTTGTAAAATTATTAAATTCATTATTTATTTTCAAGTTTATCTTATTACATATAAAATTTACAACTATTTTCATTTACTTAAAAGAAAATATTCATTCATTTTTTAATTTTCATACTGATCGCTAAACCACCACCGGCAGCTAATTCAAACTTCTTTGTCACCGTGCTGTTGATTACCAAATTTTCAATTACAATATCTGTAGGATTTTTATCCCAGTGTGCATCATTTCCATCTCTATAAATAATTGCATCATATTCTTTATCATCATCAAGAAAATCAAAATTGATATTTATTGTGCGTGCTTCTTCATCTGTAATACTACCTAAAAACCAATTCCCGGTATATTTTTCCTGTCTTGCAATAGTTACAAAATCGCCAATTTTGCCATTCAATATTTTTGATCTTTCCCAATCAACTCCGACATCTCTGATAAATTGAAAAGCAGGTTGATCTTTATAATTTTCAGGCAGATCACAAGCCATTTGAATTGGACTGTAAATTACAACATACAAAGCCAATTGTTTCGCTAGTGTTGTATTGACTTGATTTTTATTTTTTGTGTTAAGCTTGATGTTGAAAACTCCGGGAGTAAAGTCAATCGGTCCGGCAAGCATTCGTGTAAAAGGAACAATTGTCAAATGCTCAGGTGGATTTCCTCCATCGGTTGCCCAAGCATTAAATTCCTGACCTCTTATTCCTTCTTGCGAAATAATATTCGGATATGTTCTCCTCAAACCTGTTGGTTTTATTGGTTCGTGAGCATCAACTGCTATATTATTTTTAGCTGCTTTTTCAATTACTTTTCTATAATGATTTACCATCCATTGCCCATGATGATATTCGCCTTTTGGTATTATACTTCCAACATATCCGGTTTTTACAGTGTTCATCCCAAGTTGTTTCATTAGTGAAAATGCAGAATCCAATTGTTTCTCATAAGTTCTTGGTGCAGCCGATGTCTCATTATGCATAATTATTCCAACACCTCTTTCTTTAGCATACCTAACTACTTCTTCAATATCATAATCCGGATATGGAGTAACAAAATCAAACACACCTTCCCTATTGTCAAATCCTATCCAATGTTCCCAACCGGTATTCCAACCTTCAACCAATAATCCCGTGATATTATTTTTTGATGCAAAATCAATATATCGTTTTGCATTTTTTGTCGTAGCTCCATGTTTCCCACTAGCCAAATCCCAGCTTGATTTTCCAATATGCATTTCCCACCAGATTCCCATATATTTTTTTGGTTTGAACCATGCTACATCACCCAATTTATTTGGTTCATTTAGATTTACAATTAATTTTGAGTCAATCAAATCAGTTGCTTTTTCATTTATTTGAATCGTTCGCCACGGTGTTTTAAAAGGAAGTTTTCGTTTCACTTTATATTCAATTCTATCAGATCCTACCAACTTACTTGTCATTGATAAATTTTTTCTATCTATTTTGAGTGTCATACCTGAATAATTTGTCAAATTCGCTTCGTGAAAACTCAAATATAATCCGTTTTGTGTCTTCATAGTTATTGGTGTATTAACTGCATTATTTGGTATATATGTTGCATTAAGATCTTTATGATTTCGTTTTGAAATTGCATCGATTCCAGAAAATGTTGTAGTATTATACAAATGTTCATAACTATCCCAATCGCCGGGAATCCACCAGCAAGTATGATCTCCAGTCAATTTAAATTGGGTGTTTTCACTCATAATAAAAATTGAATCTACTTTTTTCTGTTCAGGAAATTCATATCGAAATCCTATTCCATCGTCATAAGCTCTAAAATAAATATTCATTAAATTTTCATTTTTTTGAAGTTTTATGATCATTTCATTATAGTGGTTTACAACTTTTCTTTGTTCTCCCCAAGGCATTTCCCAAATTTCATTTTTTTCATTCCGACTAACCTCAATTATTTTAAATTCCTCATTAAAAGATCGTAAATTTTTTAGATCAAAACCCATTGAAGAAGTATCAATTATTGTTTGATCTTTATGTTTTATAGAATAATTAGGTGAACCGTTTTCTTTTAGGAAAAAATTAATGGAAATATTTCCCGATGGCGAGGATACAACCTCTGCAGATGTCTTGTTCATAAATGCACACTCCAAAATAAAAGTTAATATTATTATTGAGAATAGTTTCGTTTTATTCATTATTTTCCTTTCTCTTTATATACTCACAAACTTCTTCCATTCTTTTTGTTACAAGCTTCGATGCATTTTTTATTGCTTCTTTTACATTAATCTTTGAATTACATATAGAAAATATCTTCTCCAAATTCATTTTACTCAATAATCCTTCTTCATCTTCAACAATACCGGCTATAGCTATCACGGGAATATTATTTTCATTTGCAATTCTTAAAATTCCTGAAATCGTTTTTCCACTTACTGTTTGAATATCCAATTTTCCTTCACCGGTGATTATGTAATCTGTATCTTTTACTTTTTCATCAAACTTTACAATATCCAGAACAATCTCAATTCCACTTTGAATTTTTGCTCCTAAAAAGACCATTAATCCGGCACCAAGTCCGCCTGAAGCACCGGCTCCGGAAATATTTTTTACATTCACGCCTAACTTATTTTCTACTAATTTATAAAAGTGTCGCATATTATTTTCTAAAATAGGTAGATCATTTTTAGAAGCGCCTTTTTGAGAAGCATAAACATGGACAGCGCCATTTTTCCCAAATAGAAGATTATTTACATCAGATGCAATTGTAAAATCACTATCTTTAACTGCGGGATGTAAATTCTCAGTTGAAATGTCGGAGCATTTCCCCATTAGATCACCGGTCATTGGTTCACTAATGATTTCTCCGTTTTTATCAAAAAAATCAACTCCCAATGCCTGTGCCATTCCTGCTCCCCCATCTGTAGTTGCAGAACCGCCGATACTAATGATAAATTTTCTGTATCCATTTTCAAGAGCATTTTTTATTAATTGACCGGTTCCATAAGTTGTGGTATAAAGTGGATTTTGTAATTTTTGTGGAATCAAATTTAATCCTGAAGCCGCCGCCATTTCTATCACTGCAATTTTTTCATCTTCAATTATTCCATATTGAGAATTGATGATCTTTCCTACCGGATTTTTTACCTTACAATTAACAATTTTTCCATTTACAGAAGAAATGATTGCAACTAAAGTTCCTTCACCACCATCGGCTAACGGAATATTTATAATTTTCGCATCAGGAAAAATTTTATTTATTCCAGATTTCATAGCAAAACAAACTTCAGGAGAACTCAAACTTCCTTTAAACGAATCCGGCGATAATATAAATTTTAATGGTTTCATTTTATAGTGGAATTTTTGCTTGTTTATTGAATTTTCTCCAAGCTGACTTATGTAATAATTTTTGTCTATTTTTACTTTTGCTATTCTTTATTAATTTTAACCAATCATCTTCTGCATTCTTGCTATCTATAAAACATTGATCGGATATTTTTTTTCGTTCATCTTTTGAACTTTTCAAATTTGACAATGCAGAATTAATAAATTTTTCTTCTAAACCATCACGCTTTTTCGCAAATAATGGATGAAATGTCTGATAATCTTTTATTACATTTCTATGTAAAATTTCATGCTGCCAGAATAAACTTGTATCATCATAAATCCCCGATGGGTTCTGTCCCATTTTCGGCAATTCAACATCTGTCCATACCGGTTTAAAAATCCCCGTACAAGGTGCAGCTGTTGCAGTTACAAAATTTAACGGATTTTCAGAATGGAGATAAGAAACAAAGGAACTAACAGTTTGACTAATTCTAATTGGACCGTTACTAGCATGCATACAGACATTTGCTCCTGATATTTTTTCATCCGGTCGCCAATTATTTGATCCATTATCTCCGTGATCGCGAAGAATTAAAAAAACATCCTTTATTGATATATTCTGTTTTTTTGATCTTAATAATTCCATTGTTCTATTTCGTCGATTATGAGAACCGCTAAATTTAGTAAATATATAATCTGAAAAAATTTTAGCAAAATCAAAATCATTTTCACTTTTACAATATCCTTTATTGATAGCATAATTTACAAGATCATTTGAGATCAAATCCCAATCGTTGTGAATCGTCAAACAATTTGAAATCGAATAAACATTCTTAATTTTCTTGGCTATCCAATGTTTCCCGGCTGTTTCAAGCACCCAGGAATCTTTAGGATCTGCAATAATAAAACTATTATGATAGTGTAATTTATGATTAAATCCACAATTGCCGCTTTGTCCATATTTTTCTAATAAATCTGTAATTACTGAAATTGCTTCTCTCGATGTTTTCGCTCTCTCTAAACCCAAACGAAGCAGATCCATACCAATTAATGATTTTGATTTTTTATATTTAACTTTTGTGAATACGGCTTCATTTCCAATAGCAACTCCAAATTCATTCACACCCATTTCTGCTCCCCAAATCCAAAATGGTTGTGAAATAACTATTGTATTTGTTCGTTTAACTTGAGGAATATTTATATAAGTACATTTTAAATTTTCATTTTCGGAATGATCTTTAGCGGGAATTTTAACTATTTTTTGAGCTTCATTTGGTTCACGATCAGAGTTTTTTGCGAAAATTATCGTTCCATCGAATGACATTTCAGAGGGAACTACAATGGTATCACACATATTTACTCCATTAAATAAAATTTCACAATTAATTAATATTATCTTTGAAAATTATTCTTTAGTAATTTCTTCTTTACGACCATCAAAATAACTTGCAACTAAAAATATTATAACTCCGACAGTAACAGCAGAATCAGCAACATTAAAAATAGGCCAATAATATCCTTTGATACCAACCATTATCATATCTGTAACAGAATCGTGAAAAAATCTATCAAATAAATTGCCAATTGCACCGGCAATAATTAAGCTGAAAGCAATATAATTACTTATCAGTTGCTTTTCTTTTCTTATATGAGAAATCAGAAGCCATAAAACAGCAAAAAATGCAATATAAGATAAATATTGGATTCCCGGAAATTTCATTCCAAATGCTATCCCATCATTCTCAACATGGGTGATCAATACATTGTTACTTATTATTTGTATCCTTTCGCCAATTTCAACATTATTTCTGATCCATCCTTTAGTAAATTGATCAGCTACAAAAATAATTGCTATTAAAATAATATATATCAGTAATGTAGTTACTCGTTTATGGTTTTTGATCATTTTCGGATCCTTTATTATATTTGTAAATTACAAAATATTTAATTGAAATCAATCAATTAGAATATTAAATTATTTCACTTTGGATTTACATATTATACAATGACGTGTATGTGGAACTTCTTCTAATCGATCATTTGAAATGCGATAACCACACTCAATACAAAATCCATATTTTGGATCATTATCCACTCTTTCCAGCGCATCATTCAAATATGTCAAATATTTATTCTCTCTGGCAAACTGCTGAAACGCTTTTTCTCTCTCTTGACCATCAGTTGCACTATCAGCCATATGAAAAGCATAAGCAGAATCTATCTGAGCACCGCCACTTGGTGAACTATCCTTTAATGACTGCTTTTTAATGACTAACTGTTCTAAAACATCTTGTCTTTTTTGTTCGAGAATTTCACGAAAATGTTTTTTTTCCTTTTTAGTCAATTTCCTTTTACTTCTTTTTTCAACCATTTTATTTCCTCTCTATTTTCTGAATTGAAATGTTTACAGATTCTCCTTCTAATTTGATCTCTTTCTCAATATCAATCGAATCCACTATCTTATCAATACTTTTTGTTAATGTTTCCGCCTTTAAATATTCTTTATTATTTTCTATCGCAACATCAATTGTCTTACTTGTTTTGATTCCTAACAAAATCCTGTCTTCTACATTAAAATCCGCTTCTTTTCTTAATGTTTGAATATTTCTAATTAAATCTCTGACAATTCCTTCTTCTTTTAAATCCTCAGTTATTTCTGTATCAATAATTGCAAAATTATTATTATTTTCAATTGCCGAATAATTTTCTTTTTCATTAATATCTATTAATAATTCATTTGAAACTAATTTTATTCCATCAATTATTATACTTTCACCTAATCTGATTTTTTTGACCAAATCATCGCTATTTAAAATTGTTAGACCTTTGGCAATTTTTTGAACATCTTTACCCAATCTTTTTCCTAATAATGAAAAATTTGGTTTAACTTCATAATTTAAAAATTTATCAACACTATCAACTATTTCAAGTTCTTTGATATTCAATTCCTCAAGAATTTGGTCTTTTAAATCATTTACATATTCCTTTTCATTATCATCACTCAGTTTTACATATAATTTTGAAAGTGGTTGTCTAATACGAATATTTTTCTTATCTCTTGCTGCTCTACCCAATCCCACAACTTTAATAATTGTATCGATCTTTGCAGATAATTTTTTATCTATAAATTCTTTTTCAATTTTTGGAAATCTATTTAGATGAATACTTTCCGGTGCATTCTTATCAATTGACAAAACAATATTTTGATAAATTTCATCTGTAACAAATGGAATTATTGGAGACATCGTTAGAATTATCGTCTTTAGCGAAGTATATAAAGTGTAATAAGCACAATATTTATCCGTATCATTTTCACTTTTCCAAAAACGACGACGACTTCTTCTGACATACCAATTTGAAATATTATCAACTAATATTTCAAAGTCATGCATCAAACGCCCAACTTTGTAATTATTATAATTATTTTTTGCATTCTCAACAAATTTAAATGTCTTTGATAAAACCCATTTATCAAGTTGAGTTAAGTCATCATTAGTAATTTTATTTTTTGTTGGATCGTAAGAATCTATTTCAGCATAAGTAATATAAAATGAATATATATTCCATAAAGTCAATAATTTTTTCCTGGCTTCTTTAGCTGTTTTATAACCAAAATTTAAATTGTTTTCGGGATTATGAGCAGAATAGATCCATCGCATTACATCTACACCCATTTTATCGGCGGCATCTTCAAACCAAATAGCATTTCCGGCGCTTTTATGCATATCATCACCTTTTTCATCCTTAACTAATGCATGACCGAGAACAGTTTTAAAAGGAGCTTTATTTTCTAAAACTGTACTCATTGCTAATAATGAATAAAACCAATTACGAAATTGACCGGGTAAACTCTCAGTAATGAAGTCAGCAGGATACCATTTTTCCCAATACTCGTGATCGGATAAATAACCCATCGTACTAAATGGAACTATTCCGGCATCCAACCAAGGATTTCCAACATCTGGGATCCTTTTCATTGTTGCTCCACATTTTGGACATTTGATCTTTAGATTATCAATATAAGGTTTATGTGGCGATTTCCCTTCAAATTGTTCCCATCCTTCTATTGTCTTTTCTTTCAATTCATCTTTGCCACCGATTACTTCAAAATTTTTACATTTTTCACATTCCCAAATTGGCAAACTTAATCCCCAAAATCTCTTTTTGGAAATCATCCAATCACTCATATTATTTAGCCAATCAATCTCTCTGTCATATCCCCAAGATGGAATCCAATTTATTTCTTTAACTACTTTTTTTATTTCTTCTCGCAACTGATCCATTGAAATAAACCATTCATCCACTAAACGAAAAACCAACTCTGTTCCGTGACGCCAACAAGTTGGATAGCGATGAGTAATTTGATCTCTTTTATATAAAATTCCTTTTTCTTTTAAAGAAGCAAATATTTTCGGTGCGATCTTTTGAGCATTTTTACCGGAAAATTCGCCAAATCCATCAACATAATTACCAAATTCATCTATCGGAGCAATTATGGAAATATCATTCTCTTTTGATAAAGCAAAATCTTCCTTTCCACATCCAGGAGCAATATGAACTATCCCGGTTCCATCATCTTCACTCACTTCATCCCATCTGATAACCTTATGTTTAACTCCTTTCTGAACTGATAATTCATCAAATGGACCTGTATATTCCAAACCGAGAAGTTTTTTCCCGGGAAATTCTTCTATGATCTCATATTCACCGGTTAAAATATCAGTTAGATTTTTTGCTAAATAATAATATTCGTCTTTTTGCTTAACTTTTACATACGTTAAATCAACATTCACTGCTGATGCAGTATTTGCCGCTAATGTCCAAGGAGTTGTCGTCCAAACTAAAAGTGCTTCATTTGGTTTATCTTTCAAATAAAATTTGGCAAATATCGTTGGATGAGTTAATTCTTTATAACCCTCAGTAGCAATCTCGTGTTCTGACATTGCACTTCCACATTTAGGACACCAAGGCATAACATCATGGCCTTTATAAATTAATCCTCTATCATAACACTTTTTCAAAAAATGCCAAATAGTGTAATTATTTTCGTCTGCCATTGTATAATATGAATTATCCCAATCCATCCAATAACCCAATCTTTTTGATTGTTCTGTTTGTACTTTGGAATATTTTTTTACACGATCTTTACACGCTTGAACAAATTTTTCTATACCATATTTTTCAATATCTGTCTTTGATTTGAAGCCAAGTTCCTTTTCTACTTCAACTTCAACCCATAATCCCTGACAATCAAATCCATTCTGATATCGTAATTTCTGCCCCAACATTGAATGATAACGATTAAAAACATCTTTCAATGTTCTGCCCCAAGCATGGTGAACTCCCATTGGATTATTCGCTGTAATAGGTCCATCAAGAAATGACCACCTTTCACCATCGTTATTTTGTTTTCTCAATTTATCAAAGATTTTCTTCTTTTCCCAAAAATCCAATTGTTTATATTCAAGTTTTATAAAATCAACTTTACCTGATACCGGTTTATACATTAAATTCTCCAATACTTTCTGTAATTTTATTTAAATAATAAATCATACTTTTCTCTTAAACTTTTAT
>JAYEOX010000134.1:0-3411 GCA_034723415.1 Fidelibacterota bacterium
AATTATAGATCGTAGGTATTTCTACAAATTCAAATTTTACATTTTGAAGTCCAAATTTCAATATCAATTCCGATTCAAAATGAAATCCGGGTCGTTTTGATTTAAAATTATTAAAATACGGTTTTGGTATCAGACGATATCCGCATTGCGAGTCCAAGATCTTTTGTGAAATTCTCATTGAGATTAATTTTGAAGTTAAATAGTTACTCATTTTTCGATGAAAGGGCATATCTTTTGTTAGTTTTCTTGCTCCGATTATAATGTTATCTAAATGTTGTTTATGTAAATCTAAAAATTTAGAAATTGCTTCAGGTGGATGTTGTAAATCAGAATCCATCGTGATAACGAAGTCATAATTATTTTTTGAAGCGAATTCAAATCCATTTTTCAGAGATCTGCCTTTTCCAAGATTTGTTGGATTATTGATAACAAAATCAGAGCTGGCATTTGCAATTTGCATCGTATTATCACTTGAACCATCGTTTATAACTAATACATTTAAGGTATAGTTATCTTTTAATGTATGAAGTAACTTTTTAAGTGTATTTTCCGTATTATATGCAGGTATAACTATTAATCCACTCATTGTTATTCTTATCTTTTTATTTGATAATTTTTCAAAATATGTAATTTATATGGCTTTGATCTTATAGTGAAATGATCAGAATAATTACCTGATCCACCTGCACCAAAACCTATTACACGCCAATAATAATTTAAATTACAAAATCCGGCGATAACAACAGATGTATCGGATAAGCTATTTTCTTCAAAAATAATATCTTCAAAAAGTGAATCTGTGGAAAATTGAATTCCATAACTGAGAGCATTATTTTGAGAATTCCATACGAAATTGATCGTATCATGTTCAAAATAACTATCATTTTCAGGAGATAATAAAGTAATAGCATTTGGAGGATCAATTTTAAATAATTCACTAACATCACTTTCCAAATCATATTTATTTACTTTAGTTACAGCGTAATAAAAAGGTCCTTTTGATTTGATTGGATTTAAGTATATTTTATTATTATTACTTATTTCAATAATATGTTTAGGATCTTTTATTTTATTTTTGGTTTTATTTTCATTTTGGAATTTGTAAATAACATAATTGTAATTATTATTTGCTGAATCTCGTTTCCAAGTTAAATATTTCTTATTTTTATTAAAATCTAATTGATATTTTAAATTTTCAGGTGGATTTGGTTTTTCGCTGTTTTTCCATTCCATAACAGGTAACAAAGCGGGATATTTATAATAATTAGTCAATAAACTGTCGTAAAATCCTTTAGGATTATCGAGAACACCGACATTTGTTCTAAAATAGACACTTCCTTGAGCGTTTTTATTTTTTCTATTGATCTTGATTTGATTAACCACTTCATCACTTTTCCATTTATGTAAACGATAAGGCCCGTGTCCGGAATATAAATGCCGATCATTTAAATTTTTCGACCACCATTTTAATAATTTTTTAAAATCCTGATCACCGCCGATCTTCCAATATAATTGAGGTGTAATATAATCGACTGTTTTTGAGTTAAGCCAAGCGAGTGCATCACAATAAATGTTATCATACCCGGACATTCCCTTTATTCCTTTTGGATGATCAGGTTTCCAAATTCCAAAAGGGCTGATGCCGAATTTTAAACTTGGATCGATCGTCATCATTGAATCATAAACCTGACTGATCAATAAATTTATGTTGTCTCTTCGCCAATCGTCAATATTTTTCATTCCACGAGGATATTTTACAAATGTCAATGAATCTTCATTTGTAATATGTGAATACGGATAAAAATAATCATCAAAATGTATTCCATCAACATCATAATTCTTAATAATATCAATAATTACATCTGTAATATAATTTCTCACTTCAGGAATTCCTGGATTCAAGTATTGTGTTTTGCCGTTTATATAAATCCATTCAGGATGTATCTTAGAAATGTGTGTTTCTGATAGGGGATAACTGCCTATTTTTCTCTCTGCACGAAATGGATTGATCCAAGCGTGAAGTTCCATAGATCTTTTATGTGATTCGTTTATTATAAATTTAAGCGGATCATAAAAAGGTTTTGGTGCTTTTCCCTGCATTCCGGTTAAATAAAATGACCAAGGTTCGTATTTTGACTCATAGAAGGCATCGCATTCGGGTCTAACCTGAAAAATTATTGCATTAAAATTGGCTTTTTGAAGTTTATTCAGCATTTCAACTGCATCTTTTTTCTGATCTGCAACTGTTTCATAGGGAGTTTTCGGCCAGTCTAAATTTTTTACGGTAGTAAACCAAACAGCACGAAATTCTCGTTTAGGAATTGGTGTTTTTTTGGCACAATTGAAAAATGTAATGAAAATTAAAAATAATGTCAATAAAGTAAGTTTCTGTTTCATATTGTAGTCCTTTTATAGTTAAAGTATGTTTTCTATATCGATAAAAGTTGTTTTAACCTTATACTTATTTTTTATCAATTTCTGTAATGCTAAAACACCGACTTTTTCGGAATAATAATGTCCCAATGCGATATAATTCGTTTCTGTTTCTAATGAAATCGCCGGTATTCTCTCATCGATTTCACCTGTAATATAGGTATCAATGCCTTCATCAACTGCTTTTTCAAACCATGAAGCTGCACCGCCGGAAACAATGGCTATCTTTTTGGGAATTTTAGGTCCGTTATCCAAATAAGTAAATTTATGTTTAAACTTTGGAGTGAAAATAGAGGGAGAATTCTCTTCGCGCTTCTGAAATGAGTTGTTTACACCCAATTTTTCATGAAAAATATCCATAATTTTATTAATATTATATTTTTTAGTATTTTCTCCAATAAATCCAACTTCATAGGGCTTTTCAATTTTAGCGTCAAGAAATGAGAAAAGCTGAGCATTATTTCCATATTTTTTATGAGCATCTAATGGCAAATGAATTCCAAAAAGTGATATATCCTTTTCCAGCAATAATTTAATTCTCTCCTTTTTTGCACCGCGTAAATTAATATAATCTTTTCCGAAAAAACCATGATGGACAATTATTGCATCAGCATTTAATTCAATTGCCTTCTTTAATATCGGCAAATTGAATGAAACTGCAAAAGCAATGTGTTTTATATTTTCTGAACCTTCAATTTGTAATCCATTTTTGCAGTAGTCATCAAAATCTTCATAGTTAAGTGTGTTTTGTAAAAATTTTTCTAATGTTGATCGTTTCATAATTCTCCTTTTTCTATTAAATAAAAGTAATAAAAATATTTTTTAGATAAAAGTAATAAGTTATTTTATTTCGAAGTAAAGGTATAAAAAAACTTCCGAAGTTTAAAAATAAATGAATGCAAATTAAATGAAATTATTATAAAACAAATAGACGAAAACTTCGGAAGTTTATAATAATTCTTTGCTACTATTATATTT
>JAYEOX010000134.1:3511-22250 GCA_034723415.1 Fidelibacterota bacterium
GATATAATATTTATATTTTGACAATATCCAGTCATCATGTCTTCTAAAAACCAAGATTATTTTGGCAAAAGGGAATAGTTTTGAAATTTCATCTACTGTTCTTTCGAGTTTTCTATCTTTTTCAGAAGAAAATAAATATTTACCGGAAAGTTCTGCTTTATCTAAGTCCTTGTATAATTTAAACTTGTGCTTACGATAAAATTTAACATCTGTTAAATTAGGAAATATTTCATACTGAACAAATGTAGATGCTGTTTTAGGCAGTCCCAGATGAAAATATATTTCATAATTTTGTTTCATTTGATAATTATTGTTCCATTTTAATGTTTTCATTAAAGTATCAACTAACGCTAAAATATATAATTAGAAATAAGTATTTCCAAAATAATTTCTATTTATTTAATTAAACTTTTTCTTGCAAAGCACCAAAAATAATTGTAATATTAAACAAATAAGAAAATATAATTATGATCTTTATGATCATTTATAATATTTTAAGTAAAATAGAGAGGAATTTATGAAAAAGGTAATAATACTAATTTTATTGTTTTTTACAAGTTCTGTTTTTGCTAATGAAATTACAGAATTCCAATTAATCAAAACATTAAAAGATCATTCACGGTATGTTAATTCTGTCTCATTCAGTTCCGATGGTAAATATCTTGCTTCAGGGAGTTGGGATAATACAGTAAAAATATATTCTACTTCTGATTGGAGATTAATAAAGACATTAAAAGATCATTCAGGAAATGTTAATTCTGTCTTATTCAGTTCTGATGGACAATATTTTGCTTCGGGTAGTGATGATAAAACTGTAAAAATATATTCCACACCTGATTGGCGGCTAATAACAACATTAAAAGATCATTCAAAGGGGGTTAATTCTGTTTCATTCAGTTCTGATGGTAAATATCTTGCTTCGGGGAGTTATGATAAAACAGTAAAAATATATTCCACATATAATTGGAAGTTAATAAATTGGAGATTAATAAAAACATTAAAAGATCATTCAAGTTGGGTCCGTTCTATCTCATTCAGTTCTGATGGCAAATATCTTGCTTCGGGGAGTTATGATAAAACAGTAAAAATATATTCCACTTCTGATTGGAGATTAATAAAAACATTAAAAGATCATTCAGGGTATGTTATATCTGTTTCATTCACTTCTGATGGAAAGTATCTTGCTTCGGGTAGTTGGGATAATACAGTAAAAATATATTTATATTCCACATATAATTGGAGATTAATAAAAACATTAGAAGATCATTCTGATATTTACTCTGTTTCATTCAGTTCTGATGGGAAATATCTTGCTTCGGGTAGTGAGGATAAAACAGTAAAAATATATTCCACTTCTGATTGGAGATTAAGAAAAACATTAAAAGATCATTCACGGGATGTTGAATCTGTATCATTCAGTTCCGATGGTTTATATCTTGCTTCTGGAAGTGTGGATAATACTGTAAAAATATATTCTTTGCAATTGCCAAAAACAGATGAATTCATTAAAGATTTCGTAGAAGAACACATTAATAAGTGGCAGAAAAAAGGTGAGTTTGAGAAAACCTCTACTTATAAAAAGAGAATGAGTAGAAGAGATGAAAAAGCAAAAGAATATTTTGATGAAGCAAAAAACATATATGAAGCGAAAGTAAAAAAGTATTGGGTAGAGAGAAAAAAAGATTTTATTTCTCCTATTATGAAAGGGGGTATAAATTTATTAGGAAATTATGATGCTGATAGAGAGACATTCAAATTAGATGTTTCTACAATTGGAGATATAGTTCTGAATGTTCCGATTAAATATGCAAAGAGCTTTAAACAAAATGAAGATAAGTTGGAATTGAAAGAAGCAAAAGTTGTTAAACAGAAAAATGGATTTAAACTTTCGTCAGTTGAAATTTATAATCCGGCAGATAATAAGGCATTTGTCTATAATACGAATGTGAAAGAAGAGTATAATCCACTTGCAGAGATGAATTTTGAATTTAAGCCGTATAATTATAGTTTTGATAAGGTAGATATAGAATCGGAAGCTGTATCTAATATTCCAAAGAAAAAGCAGAAAGAGAGATACTATTTACTGAAAAATATGCCAAAAAATTCAAGAAAGAACAGAAATGCAGTTGCCGTAGTTATAGGAAATAAAAATTATAATAAGATAAATAATGTTGATTATGCAATTAATGATGCGAGATATATGAAGAAATATTTGATGGATACATTTGGATATTTGGAACAGAATATAATCTATGTTCCTGATGCATCGCAAGGAGATTTTATCGGAATTTTTGGAAAAGAGAATAATTATAAAGGTAGATTATATCGTAGTATTAGAAAAAATGAAAGTGATGTTTTTATCTATTATTCAGGACACGGAGCACCCGATGTAAATTCTAAAAAGGGATATTTCGTTCCTGTAGATTGTGATCCTGCAACTGTAGAATTAAATGGATATTCAATTGATCTGCTCTATAAAAATTTAAATAAACTTGATTATAGAAAATTGACAGTTGTGATCGATGCCTGTTTTAGTGGAGAAAATACTTTAAAAAATGTTTCGCCTGTTTACATTAAAATTGACAATCCTGTTGTTGCAAAGAAAAATACAGCAATCTATTCATCAGCAAAAGGCAATCAATTATCGACTTGGTATCCGGAAGAGAAACATAGTTTATTTACATATTATTTTTTAAGAGGAATAAATAAATTTGGTATAAATGTGACGAATGAAAAATTATTTGATTATTTAGAAGAAGAAGTTTCATTTATGTCCGGCAAGTTGCATTCACGAGATCAGAATCCTACATTTAGTGGTGATAAGAGTGAATATTTGGTGAAGTAGGGAAGGCACGAAAGGACTGGACTTTACCGCGGAGACACGGAGACGCAGAGGATGAAGATGAGGTTGAGGTTAAGGCTGAGGTTGAGAAATAAGCGGTTGCTGAGCGAAGTCGAAGCATAGCCACGAAAAATACACGAAAAAAATTTCACGAAAAAGATTTCACGCAAAGCTCGCAAAGAAGCAAAGAACGCAAAGATGTTTTAAGTTTGCAAAGAATAAATCTAAATAGCAACGAACAAAAACGAGCGGGAATTTGATATGAATAGCCACAGGTTTTAACCTGTGGATGAAATGATGCTAACTCCAAAACAGGACTTTAGTCCGAAATAAACGAGTTTTTTTCGCCACGAAAATACACGAAAAAATGTTGAGTTTAATAAATTTAGCTAAAGCCAGTATAGTTTATGTATTTATCATATTCCATAAGTTAATACTTTTGGCAATTCAAAACAAAATTGCTGAATCAGAACAGCACCCGAATTTTCGATTTGTGAAATGCGGAGCACATCTCAGCTGAAGTTAGTTTTATTTCCAAAACATCAAATCAATTAGTGTAATTAGCATAATTCGATAATTATATTCTCGAAAATTTTGTTTTTTCTAATTGTTATACATTTGTCTATTTAAATGATTGAATATTAGATCTTAAAATTTTCAAATAATCATTTGATTATAATAAAATAAAATAATAACTTATAAAGGAATATATTTTTGAAATCAAATTATTAAAAAGGAAAAAACATGAACAAATTCATTTTCAGAGAATACGATATAAGAGGAATTGTAAAAGAAGATTTTACAGATGATGTAGTTATTGATCTTGGAAAGGGCTACGGAACTTGGCTTAAAAGGAACAATGCTAAAAATTTGGCAATTAGCGGAGATATCAGAGATACAACTCCAAAATTGAAAAAATTATTTACAAAAGGAGTTTTATCTACAGGAATTGATGTTATTGATATCGGAATTCTTCCAACTCCATTAAATTATTTCAGTATGTATAAAAGGGAAGTAGATGCAGCTGTTCAAATTACCGGCAGTCATAATCCTCCGGAATTCAATGGATTCAAATTATCTTATGATAAACAGGCGTTTTTTGGGAGTCAAATACAAGAAATCAAAGAATTGATCATAAATAATGATTTTGAAAAAGGGGATGGAGAATTTTCTGAAGATGATAAAATTATATCTGAATATTTAGATGAAATTGTTGGAAAGATCAAAATTGAGAAACCTTTAAAAGTTGTCATTGATTCAGGAAATGCTTGTGGTGGATTAGTTGCTCCACAGATTTTCAAAAAAATCGGTATTGAAGTTACAGAATTATTTAGCAAAATTGATGGAAGTTTTCCGAATCACCATCCGGATCCGACAGTAGAAGAAAATTTAAAATTTCTAATTGAGAAGATGAAGTCAGGAAAATACGATGTTGGAATTGCATACGATGGAGATGCAGACAGAGTCGGTGTTGTTGATGACAAGGGAAGAATAATTCAAGCAGATCAATTAATGGCAATATTTTTACCTGAAATTATTCAAGGAAAAGGCGAACCTATTATTTTTGATGTAAAATGCAGCCAAGTTTTGGAAGATAGAATAAACGAATTAGGTGGAAAAGCCGTAATGTGGAAAACAGGTCATAGTATTCTTAAACAGAAGATGAGAGAGACAAATAGCCCATTTGGCGGCGAAATGAGCGGACACATATTTTTTGCCGATGATTATTATGGTTTTGACGATGCGATCTATGTATCTACAAGATTGGCACAATTACTATCCGGATCAGATAAAAAAATGAGTGAATATTTAGATGAACTGCCAAGATTTTATTCTACACCGGAAATTAGAATGACTGCAGAATCAGATGAAGAGAAATTCAAAATTGCAAAAAAATCATTTGAATATTTTTCTAAAAACTATGATTGTATCACTATTGATGGCGTAAGAATTAAATTTGATGACGGATGGGGACTTGTCAGGGCATCAAATACTCAGCCGGTTATCGTGTTAAGATTTGAAGCGAATTCACCGGAAAAATTAGAAGAAATAAAGAATACAGTGATGGATAAATTGAAGAAATTTGGAGAATTGAAACAATAATAATAAATGAATAATTTAGAAAAAAGAAAATTAGACCATCTAGAAGTATTTAATACTCAAGATCCGGTTTTTTCAAATACGGAAACAGGATTTGAAAAATATAGGTTTATACCTCATACAGTTAATAATATTTCATTAAAAAATATCAGAACGGAAACAAGATTTTTAGGAAGAAAATTGTCATTTCCATTTATGATCAGTAGTATGAGCGGAGGAATAAAAGAAGCTTATGAATTAAATAATGATTTGTCAAAAATTGCTGAGAATTTAAAAATTGCATTTGCCTTGGGCTCATTTAGATCAATGTTAGAATCAGGAAAAATAATGGAATCCTATTCAATTGCAAGAAAAAATGCGCCCTCGGTTCCAATATTAGCAAATATTGGTATTGGACAAGTAGCAAAAGGTGAATGGGAAAAAGGTCTTTTGTCAATTATTAAAGAGATGGAATTGGATGGATTGTTTATTCATTTTAACAAACTTCAAGAATATATTCAGCAAGGTGGTAATACGGATTTCGACAATTTAGAAAATGAAATTAGACAAATAATTGATGAAATTGAAATTCCTGTTATAGCGAAGGAGGTAGGAAACGGATTTTCTAAAAAAGATATTGAAAGTTTGATAAATTGGGGTTTTAAATATATTGATGTTTCCGGAGCCGGAGGAACTTCATGGGCGAAAGTAGAAGATTTTTTAGCATCAGAAGATAGTAAGATTGATTCATCGTTTTTTGAATGGGGAATTCCAACCTCGAATTCATTAAAATATTTAAATTCACAAAAACAAATATTTTCGATCGCGAGTGGTGGAATTGACAATCCGGAAACAATGTCAAAAGCACTTGCACTTGGGGCAAATATTACAAGCTCGGCAAGATTTATTTATCAAACTTATTATCAAAATGGGGCAGAATATTTAGAAAATAAATTATTGAAATGGCAAGAAACATTAAGAGCAATTATGTATTTAACCGGCATAAATAGTATTGAAGATTTTATTGGAAATAATGAAATAATAAGTGAAATAAATGAATAATTTTGAAAAAAAATATACTGACTTTTTAAAATGGTTCAATGAGAAACTATTAAATTACAAAGTTCCAAAAGAACCAAAAGAATTTTATGAGCCGATAAAATATGCTTTAAGTGGAACTGCTAAACGACTTCGACCAGCCATTTTAACCTTCGTTGGTGAAAGTTACGGATCTGATAAAAATGAACTATTTCCCGCAGCATTGTCAATAGAAATGATACATAATTTTTCTCTTGTTCATGATGATATAATGGATAATGATTTGAAAAGGCACAGTCAAGTTTCACTACATAAAAAATGGAATGATAATATTGGAATTTTAGCCGGAGATGGAATTTATACAATTGCATTAAAAGAGCTATTATTTTATAAATCAGATTTACACTATGAAATTTCAAAAATATTATTAGAGAGTATTGTTCAGGTTTGTGAAGGGCAGAGCTATGATATTGAATTTTCTGATAGAAACGACATCACTCCTGAAGATTATTTAATGATGGTTGAGAAGAAAACAGGATATTTGCTTGCTGTTTCCGCAGTTATAGGTGCAAAAATCGGTGGAGCATCAACAGCAGAACAAAAAATTATTAAAGATTATATGTTATTATTAGGAAAAATTTTTCAAATACAAGATGATCTATTAGAAATAACCGCAAGCTCTGAAAAAATGGGAAAATCACTTGGAAGCGACTTAGCTGAAGGTAAAAAAACATTCCCGGTAATAATTGCATATCAAATGGCTGATAATAAACAAATTAAAGAATTGGATAAAATTCTAATGAAAAATGAAATAAGTCAAAATGATATGATCTTATTTAGAAAGTTGATAAATAAAATTGGTGTGAAAAAGGAAATTGAAAATTATGTTCAAAAATTAAAACATAAATTAGATAATTTACTGCGGAAATTACCTCAAATAGTTGGAAATGAATTGGAATCCTTTACCAAATTCATACTTAATAGAACAAAATAGAAATTGATAAAATAAACGAGATATTATGATAGAAAAAGAATTTGAAATATTGAATCATCAAGGATTACATGCAAGACCCGCGACAGCATTGGTAAGTTTAGCATCAAAATTTGAATCTGAAGTTTTTCTAATTCGAGATGATAAAAAAATAAATGCAAAATCGATTTTGGGTGTTTTAGTATTAGCTGCTGAGCATGGAAGTAAATTAAAAGTTCAAACAAGCGGTGAAGATGAAGAAAAAGCAGCAGATGCAATAATTGAATTATCAAAAGATCATTTTGGTATGGATGAAAAGGATTGATAAGTGATAAGTGAGAATTTTAAATTTAATGAAAGGGTGATATATGTCAAAAAATAATAATAATTCTCAAAAAGAATTGCAGAATAAAGATAATTTGCATGGAATTGCGGCTTCACCCGGAATTGCAATTGGTAAAGCATGTATAAAAGTTTCTAAAAACACCCTAAATATTGCTAAAAGTAAAATAGATAAATCTCAAATAAATAATGAAATTAATAGATTGAAAATTGCAATAAAAGAAGTAACTAATGAGTTAGAAGATATTCAACAAAAAATATTGGAAAAATATGGAAAAGAATATCGTGATATAATTGATTCGCAAATTTCTATTTTAAATGATAGTGAAATCGAAAAAGAAATTTTTGAATATATTTCAGAAAATTTATTGAATATTGAATTTGTGTATAATTTTATTATTACTCAATATATTGAATTATTAGAAAATAGTCAATCGGAATTTTTTCGGGAAAGAATATCAGATATTCGTGAAGTAAAAAATAGAGTGCTACATAAATTACTATCAAATGATGAGTCAATTTCAAATAAGTTGGAACAAGATGAGCCAAAAATCTATATTGCCAAATATCTCACACCAAATGATATTATTATTCATTCGTCTGAAAATATTGTGGGATTTGCTGCAGAAGAGGGCGGCTTAACTTCACATGTTTCCATTTTGGCAAGAACATTGGATATTCCTATGGTATTGGGAATAAACAGAGTTACAAATATTGTTAAACAAAATGAAAATATTGTTCTAAATGCAAATACAGGTATGTTAATTAAAAATCCAGGAAGTGATAAAGTTAAAGAATATAGAAAAGAGCAGAAAAAACATTTTGAAATTGAAAAATTATTTATTAAACACAAAAATGATCCAATAATCACAAAAGATGGTAAAAAAATACGTTTAGCTGCCAATATTAATCTTCCGGTTGAATTGGGTATGTTAAAAAAATATGGTGGAGATGGAATTGGATTATATCGCACGGAATATTTGTATTTAATGAAAAATAATCTACCGACAGAAAATGAATTGTTTCACGAATATTCTCATATTGTAAAACAGCTGCCAAATAAAGAAATAGCAATTCGGACAATTGATCTTGGTGGTGATAAGATGTATTTAAAATTTGGGAAGGAGCTTTCTAAAGAACGAAATCCCTTTATGGGGTATAGAGCTATTCGTATATGTTTAGATAAGCCGGAAATATTTATTACTCAATTGAAAGCAATATTAAGGGCATCTTACTATGGAAAAGTAAAGATAATGATACCAATGATTTCAACAATTGAAGAAGTATTAAGTGCAAAAAAATATATTCAAAAAGCAAAAGAAATTTTAAGAAAAGATAAAAAACACTTTGATGAAAATATCAAAGTGGGAATTTTAGTTGAGACACCTTCAGCTTCATTTTTAGCAAATCGACTTGCTAAAGAAGTTGATTATTTTTCAATAGGAACTAATGATCTTACACAATATTTGTTAGCAGTTGATCGCGGAAACGAAAAAATAAATGAATTATTTTGTCATTTTGACCCTGTAGTTATTGCCGCAATAAGATGGATCGTAAAGGGAGCGAAAACAAATGGAATAACAACAACTATTTGTGGTGAAATGGCAAGTGATCCGATTGCCACTATGTTATTAGTCGGTTTAGGAATTGATATATTAAGTGTCAGTCCAATATTCCTTGGTCCCGTTAGAACTGTTATTAGAAATATATCATATAAAGAATCTAAAAAATTTGCTGACAAGGTTTTAAAAATGGAAACTCGTCAAGAAATAAAAAACGCAATAAAAAGCGAATTTTATAAAATATTTCCAGACTGGGAGAAGAATTATGGAAGTTTGCTAAACTGATATTAAATAAGTATTTTGATAATAACAAAAAGAAAGCAATTTTTAAAATAATAAATAAGAGGAAAAATAAATGTCAGTAGTGGTTGTTGGATCAGTGGCATTAGATAGCGTAGAAACACCTTTTGGAAAGATGGATGATTCCATTGGTGGTTCTGCAACTTATTTTAGTATAGCTGGTTGCCGTTTTTCAAATATTAATTTAGTTGGTATTGTCGGACGAGATTTTCCACAAATTGGTCTTGAATTATTTAAATCAAAAAATATAAATATAGATGGATTGGAAATAATTGATGGAAAAACATTCAGATGGGGTGGACGATATAAGTTGAATATGAATGAAAGAGACACTTTATTTACAGAATTAAATGTTTTTGAAAAATTTAAACCAAAATTACCAAATGCTTATAAAGATAGTGAAATACTTTTTTTAGGAAATATCCATCCGGAATTGCAATTAGATGTTCTTAAACAAATGAATAAAAATTCTCTCGTTATACTTGATACTATGAATTTATGGATTGAAATTGGTCGTGAAAAATTATTAGAAGTAATAAATAAATCTGATGTTGTAATTATTAATGAAGATGAAGTTAGACAATTAATGGGCAATTCGGATGTATATAAATCGGCAAAAATGATGTTAAAATTGAAACCGAAAATACTTATAATAAAGAAAGGTAAAAATGGAGCTATATTATATTTTAAAAATAAAATGTTTATTTTGCCATCTTTCCCTATTGATAAAGTTGTAGATCCAACTGGAGCAGGAGATAGTTTTGCAGGCGGATTCGTTGCTTATTTGGATTCGTTAAAGAAAAATAATTTAACATTTTTCGATTATAAAATGGCAATGATTCATGGAACTGTAATGGCATCGTTTTTAGTTGAATCATTTTCAATTAATAAACTTATAGAAATTACAGACGATGATATAAGAAATCGTGTAGAAAAGATGGTAAAATTAATCTCAATTTAATAAACATACACATAACATACTGATATAAATACAGTTAAGGGAAATGTTAACCAAATTATTACAAAATCATTTGGTATTTTTAAAATGTTAATTTATTTAATGCCTTTTTAGCTGCTAATTGCTCTGCATATTTTTTTGTCTTTGCAAAGCTGGAACTGTAGAATTTATTGTCTATATAAACACTTATTTCGAAGTTTTTTCCATGTGCCGGACCATCTTCGTTTGTAACAACAAATTCTGGATTATTAATATTATGCTTTTGACAATATTCTAGTAATTGACCTTTATAATTCTGAATATCCGGTAATGGGATCAATGCTTCATGTTTAGAAAGTAATGTATTGGAAATAAATTTATTTGCTTCTTTCCATTTTCCATCTAAATATAATGCACCAATAAATGATTCATAAATATCGCTTAATATTGAGTTTAAATTTCTAATGTTGTCTTTTTCGGCTCCTTTACTTATTCTTAAAAGCCGACTAAATCCAAGTTGTTTAGAGACCCTTGACAATGTAATCTTATTTACTAATTTAGATCGCATCTTTGTCAAATCACCTTCAGGAAGCTCAGGATAGTTATTAAATAAGTATTTTGTTACTGCTAATTCCAAAACAGCGTCACCTAAAAATTCTAATCGTTCATAACTTGAATTTCTATCCTCTGGAGAATCAATACCTGATGTATGAAGAAATGCCTGATATATCAATTCCGGGCTATGAAAACGATAAGGATGAATATCATAGACCTTTCTTAATAATCTTTTTGACTTACGATAAACTACAAATTTATAGAAATTATTAAAGTATTTAATTGGTTTTTTAAATAGTTTCATTATAGTAAATTGTAATTAATAGAACGATTTATATTTTTTTAAATACAAGTGTAGAATTATGTCCACCAAATCCAAAAGTATTAGACAATACTGCATTAACCTGCCTGCTTATTTTTTTATTAGGCGTATAGTTAAGATCACATTCCGGATCTGGATTTTTTAAATTAATTGTTGGTGGAATAATATTATTTTCGATCGCCTTGATAGAAACAATTGCTTCAACTGCTCCGGTAGCACCGAGCATGTGCCCGGTCATTGATTTTGTAGAACTAATTGCAATATCTTTTGCATTTTTTCCGAATACTGATTTAATTGCTTTTGTTTCAATTTTGTCGTTGAATGGGGTAGAGGTACCATGAGCATTGATGTATGAAATATCATTCGGTTTCAAATTCCCATCATTTAACGCCATTTCCATTGATCTGATCGCTCCATCTCCATTTTCTGAAGGTGCAGTAACATGAAATGCATCAGCAGTCATTCCGGCTCCAACGATTTCTCCGTAGATCTTTGCATTTCTTCTTTTTGCATGCTTATATTCTTCAAGAACCAAAATTCCCGAGCCTTCGGCAATAACAAATCCATCACGCATTTTATCAAAAGGGCGGGAAGCTGTTTTGTAATCATCATTTCTTGTACTTAGTGCCTTCATTTGAGTAAAACCCGATACTCCTAATGGAGAAATTGTAGCTTCAGCACCTCCAGCAACAACAACATCTGCATCACCATAACGAATGTGTCTTAATGCTAATGCAATTGAATGATTGGATGAAGCACAAGCAGAAGCAACTGAATAGTTTATTCCTTTAAATCCGTATTTTATTGAGACATGACCAGCGGCAATATTAGAAATTAATTTTGGAACAAGGAATGGTGATACTCTTTTCGGACCTTTATTATGTAAAACCATTCTTTCTCGTTCTAAAGTATGAAGTCCACCAATTCCTGAAGCAATTATTACACCGACTCTATTTTTATCAAGCTTTTCAAGATCAAAATTTGCATTTTTTACTGCTTCGTCTGAGGCAATAAGAGCAAATTGAGTAAATCTATCTAATTTTCGCATCTCTTTTCTAGAAAAATAATCTTTTAGATTAATATCAGATACTTCACCAGCAAAATGTACTGCATAATCACTTGTATCAAATTGAGTAATTGGACCTATTCCATTGTAACCATTTTGAATATTTTTCCAAAATTTGTCTATTTCTGTACCAACTGGTGAGGTTACTCCCATACCAGTAATAACGACTCTTTTTTTCATATTATATTATTCTACATTTTTTTCTATATAATCTAAAGCATCTCCAACAGTTTTTAATTTTTCTGCATCTTCATCTTCAATAGAAATTTCAAATTCATCTTCTAATGACATGATCAATTCTACTGTGTCTAAAGAATCTGCTCCAAGATCATCAATAAATGATGCTTCTTTTGTTACTTTGCTTTCGTCAACATCCAACTTGTCAACAACTAATTCTTTTAATTGATCAAATGATACTTTTGCCATTTTAAACTCCCTTCTGTTAATGTTAATTTTTAATTTTTTATTATTTTTAAACTACTAAACTTTTTCAAATTGTCATTCCGCCATCTACAATTAATGTTTGTCCTGTAATATAATCTGATAGGGAAGAGGCTAAAAATAATGCTGTATTTGCAATATCTTCAGTTTTTCCCAGTCGTTTTAATAAGATTGCATCAATTAATTGTCCTTTTGCTTTTTCTTTCAAATTTTTTGTCATTGCTGTATCAATAAAACCAGGTGCAATTGCATTTACTCTAATATTTCTGCTTGCAAATTCCTTTGCTAATGATTTTGTTATTCCGATTATACCGGCTTTTGAAGCAGAATAATTTGCCTGTCCTGCATTTCCGGTAATTCCGACAACAGATGAAATATTAATTATATTTCCTGACTTAGCTTTCATCATATATCTTCCTGCAATTTTGGAAGTAAGAAAAACACTTTTCAAGTTAGTATTAATTACATTATCCCAATCATTTTCCTTCATTCGAATAATAAGATTATCTCTTGTTATTCCGGCACAATTTATTAGAATATCTATTTTATCAAATTTTTCTATTGTTTTCTTTACAATATTTGTTACCGAATCAGCATTTGAAACATCAGATACGACTGATAAGACATTTTCACTATCATTAAATTTTTTATTAACTGTGAAGAGTGTATTTTCATCAATATCAGTAATAACAATTTTTGCACCGTTTTTGTGGAAAGTTTTAGCAATTTCTAAACCGATTCCTCTACTTGCTCCGGTAACAATTGCAATTTTACCTTGTAAATTTGTTTTATTCACCTGTTATCCTCTCTATATCTTCACTATTTGCAATACCTTCAAGGGTACTTTCAGGATCAATTCTTTTAATCAAGCCACGCAACACCTTACCCGGACCAACCTCAATAAATCTTTCAATTCCATCATTTCTCATGTTTTTAATTGTATCCAACCATAATACCGGATTTTCAATTTGTTTGATCAGATTTTCTTTAAGTTTTGGAATAGAATTACAACTTTGAGCATCTACATTTGCATAAATTGGTATTTTAGGCTTTTTGAAACTAACTGTATTAATTGTTTTTGCTAATACCTCGGTAGCATGTTTCATTAAAGGGGAATGAAAAGCGCCGCTAACTTCCAATTCAACAGCGATTTTTGCACCAAGATCTTTTGCATATTTCATTGCTGATTGAACAGCATTTTTTTCACCGGAAATTGCTATCTGATGTGGTGAATTAATATTAGCGATCTTTACAAGTCCAAATTCTGATGCCTTTTCACATGCTTCTAATATCTTATCTTTATTCAATTTTATTATGGCTGCCATTGTTCCCGGATTTTGTTCTCCGGCATATTGCATACTTTCTCCACGCTCTTTAACTAATTTCAATCCGTTTTCAAATGAAAATACATCAATAGAATATAACGCAGAATACTCTCCTAAGCTATGCCCGGCAACTGTATCAAAAGTAACAGAATTTTCTTTTAAAATGTGAGTTATGATAGAAGATACAACATAAAGTGCCGGCTGAGTTATTTTTGTTTGTGTTAATTCACTAATTGGTCCTTCAAAACAAATTTTAGCCAGATCAAATCCAAGAATATCTTCTGCAATTTTAAACATTTTTTTGGCAATATCATAATTTTGATATAGATCTTTCCCCATTCCAACTTTTTGAGAAGCCTGCCCAGGAAAAACTAATGCTGTTTTCATATTAAATACCCCATCTTATTAAGCTACTTCCCCAAGTAAATCCACCACCAAATGCACCAAGTAATAATAAATCATATTTTATTAATCTTTTTTCTTGCATGGCATCGTAAATTCCTAAAGGAATTGTAGCAGCTGTTGTATTTCCATATTTATCTATATTAATGTACACATTTTCTGTATTAAGTTTTAGCCTTTTCCCAACTGCTTCAATTATTCTTTTATTAGCCTGATGGGGAATAAATAATGAAACATCTTTGCTTGTAAAATTGTGTTTTTCTAGAATGTCTTTTGATACCTGTGTCATATATTTTACAGCAAATTTATAGACGGGCCTTCCATCTTGATAAATATAGTGCATTTTCTTATCTACTGTTTCATGAGTTGATGGATTTAAACTTCCTCCACCTGGCATATACAACAGATCTCTTCCTGATCCATCTGTATGTAAAATTGTGTCAATTATCCCAGTATCTGTTTTTGATTCTTCTAAAAGAACTGCACCTGCTCCATCTCCAAATAATACACAAATATTCCTATTCGTATAATCACTAATAGTACTCATTTCATCTGCACCAACGACAAGTACTTTTTTTGCCATTCCGGATTTAATAAAACTTTCACCTGTTTTTAAAGCATATAAAAATCCACTACATGCAGCAGAAATATCAAACCCAAAGGCATGTTTTATATTTAAGTTATCTAATGTAATTGCCGCTGTAGAAGGGAAAAACATATCCGGACTTACAGTAGCCAATACCAGTGCGTCAATTTCATCAGGAGAAATATTATATTCTTCAAATAGATTCTCAATTGCTTTCGTTGCTAATGCAGAAGTGGGTTCATTCCTTTCAGAGATATGTCTCTCTTTTATTCCGGTTCTCGTAGTGATCCATTCGTCATTGGTATCAACCATTTTTTCTAGATCTTTGTTAGTTAATATTTTTTCAGGAACATATTTACCAACAGCTGATATATCAATTAATTTTTCATTTGACATTAATTAACACCATTTAAATTATAAATATTGATTAATAATATTTTTTAGATCTATTTTGTACTAATAACTTGTTTTCCGTCATAATAACCACAATTTGGACATACGTGATGTGGCAGTTTTGGTTGACTACAATTTGGACATTTAGACACGTTTGGTGCCTTTAAATTGTAATGTGTTCTTCTTTTTGCTCCTCTTGAGTGTGATTGTCTTCTTTTTGGATTTGCCATTTAATTCCTCTTTTCCTTTATTATTTTTTTAATTTCTTTCAATTTCTCTAATCTAGGGTCAATATTAACAAATTTATGTGAACATTCATAATAATTTTTATTTTTTCCACAGATTGGACATAATCCCTTACAATTGGGCTTGCATTTTTTCTTAAGAGGGATATTAAGCAATATTGTATCTTTTATAAAATCATTAAAATCTATTTCATTGGCATTATTTTTAAGAATGATAAATTCATTATTATCAACATTATTTTCATCAAACATATTTTCAGGTATTATTATTAACTTAAATTCCTCAACAAAATCAGTTTGGTATTTCTCTAGGCATACATCACAAATTAATTCCAAAGAATATTTTATGTTCCCACGTGCAATAAATTTTCCGTTTAATTCATAAATAAATATTTTTGTTTGTACATCACTAATTAAATTATTTACACCAATAATTGTTGATGAATCTTTAAAATAAAATTTATTTTCATTGGTTGAAATATTTGATAGCTTTATTTTCATAAAAAGAAAGATAAAATATTTATTGTGTATTGTCAAGCATAATAATAGAGATAAAAATATTTAATTAAATATTTTCAAATGATTCCTCTTTAGAAATTATAATGGATGTCTTCTTGTGCTTCTCAATTACACTCATTAATTTCCATTTTCCTTGTCTAAATCGTAAATAAAATCCTATACCAAGTATTGAGACATAGAATGTTAATATTATCCATGCAAAAATAACATTAGAATTAAATAATTCAACTAATAAATAAGTTGGTATTATCAAAAATGTTATAGAAAGGAGCGATATATACATCATGATAAATTTTGTATCGCCGGCACCCTTTAATGTAGCTGAGAATATTACATTCAACACATCAAATATTGAATATAATGCTATAAATTTTATTAAAATGAATAGGATAGAGGAAATTTGACCAAATTCACTATTAGATGAATTATGTGAGAAAATATTTATATAAAAATGTGGAAATATTAAAAAAGATAATATCATTGGAATAATATAAATATAAGTAATTATCAATCCTGAATATGTAACTCTTTCTGCAGTTTTGGTGTCTTCTGCTCCTATATAATTTCCAGTTAAAACAGTTACAGAGATGCCTAATCCAATCATAGGGAGAAAAATAATATTATTCAAGTTGAATGCAATATTTGTAGCGGCTAACGAAATTGTACCCAATCGACCAACAATTAGAATAAAAAATGTAAATCCCGCTATATCAATGAAAAAATGTATTCCATTAGGTAAACCATATTTTATGAACCTTTTAAATAGATCAGTATCTAGTTTCAATCTAAAATGTATATTAAACTTATCTCTAAATTCATGTTTGTTAATTAAAATTAGATATATAAGGAATGAAGAACTATGAGCAATCACTGTTGCAATTGCAGCTCCTTTCATACCTAATTCAGGAAATCCATAATTTCCGAAAATCAATAAATAATCTAAAATAATATTAGTGATCATTGCAAAAAGATTTATCCACATAATTGGCATTGTTCGATTTGTACCTGAAAAAAAACCGGATAATGAAACTGCAGCAATTGCTGGGAAAGCTCCCAAATTAACTATTTTAAAATATTGTACTTCATAGACATATACAGCATGCTGATGTCCAATTATTGAAAATATTTCTTCTGCAAATGGTATAAAACATAAAATAAATATTCCTCCAATCAAAGAGACAAATAATCCATTCCAAATTACAGCACCTATTTTTTTATAATTTCGTGAACCGTAATACTGCGACACAAATGTATTTGTATAACCAGCTGTCCCTAGGAAGATACACATTAATGTAAAATTAAGCATACCTGCAGGCATTGCCGCTGCAATAGCTTCAGCTGAATGCCAGGAGAGAAACAATCTGTCAACAAAATGTTGTATAGAGTGTATCCCCGTAGAGATAATTAACGGAAATGCTATTTTCAATAATTCCCTATAACCACCTTTTCTTTCCCAAAGATATAAAATTCTATTATTCATATTCTGTTTGTTAGATTACCTATTAATAACTTGTTAAGTGTGAAATTATTTATAAATTGAATAATATTATAAATTAAAATATTATCGATTAAATTATTTTGACAATAGGGTAGAAGTGTATAAAAATCTTAAATAGAAATTATCATTTTTTATCTATCCAAATTCCTTTCTGTCTTGTTTTTCTTTCTAATGATAATTTATTTGATCTTGCTTCTTTTAAACTAGAATAATTTCCAACTCGCACTCTATACCAAGGTTTTGGATCGTTTTTTAAATAAAATTTTTCAATATACGCATCATAACCAATTCTCCCTAATCTCTTTACAGCATCTTCTGAGTATTTTTTATAATGAGAACTTGAAAATTGGATTGTGTATAATCTAATATTATTTTTATATTTTCTTTGAGATTGGATAGTTTGTTTTTTGGGTCTAGGTGATTTTTTTTCTTTTTTGGTTAATTTAGGGGCATTTTCCCATTCGTCTTTTGCTATTGGTTGTTTGTCTTTTGATATTTCTGCCGTATCGGAAAGTGTTTCTTTTTCAGTTTGAGTAAATTTATCTACTGTGTCGGCAGGTGTTTCTTCAAGATAATTTCCGCCAAATTCAGAAGATTCGTTAATTTTATATTTAAATTTCTGGTCATATTCCTGATTACGATCATCTACCATTACAACTATAATTTCATAATTACCCGGTATATCAGGAATAAATGTAACTGTTTCGGCATAATCTGATGGAATAAAATCTCTTGGATCTAATCTCGATTCAATTGGTTTGTTTTTAAATGCCCACTTGTATTCCAATACATTAGCTGGTTTTTTGTCAATATATATATCAACCGGCTCACCAACAAACCCCGTGTTTGTTTTAGTACAACCAAAAATGATTATCATTGATATAATCAGAATAAATAAAAATAATTTTCTCATTTTGTTCTCCTTTTTAATAAATTCCCTCATATATTTATAATTTCAGCATTTAAAAAGAAAAATGCAACTTCTTTTTTAGAATTCTTTAGCGAATCAGACCCATGAATGGCATTTTCCCTATTATTTAAACCAAATTCATGTCTAATTGATTTATTTTTTGCTTTTTCTGGATCAGTATTGCCAATTAGATTCCTAAAATTTTTAACGGCATTTTCTTTACTTAATACTAAAACGACACAAGGTCCACTGGTCATAAATTTAATTAAATCATTATAAAAGAATTTTCCTTTGTGAATTTGATAAAACTTTTCTGCTTCTTCTTTTTTTAATTGTATTTTTTTAATAGCCAAAATATCAAAGTTGTTTTGTAGGATATCATCAATTATCTTACCTGTAAATCTTTC
>JAYEOX010000134.1:22350-29874 GCA_034723415.1 Fidelibacterota bacterium
AGAATTTTCCTTTGTGAATTTGATAAAACTTTTCTGCTTCTTCTTTTTTTAATTGTATTTTTTTAATAGCCAAAATATCAAAGTTGTTTTGTAGGATATCATCAATTATCTTACCTGTAAATCTTTCCCTTACTGCATGCGGTTTGATTATTGCCAATGTTTTTTCTCGCATAAATTACTCCTTTAAAATTACCGTACCTTTATTTTTATGAAATATATCTATACTATTCTCTATTGAGGAAATAATTACCTTTTCTCCTCCAGATTCTAAGAAATTTATAGCACTTAAAATTTTTGGTTCCATTGGATTATCTAGAAATTTATTGTTTTACGAGTGATTGCAAATTTCTCGTGAATATCA
Organism: Fidelibacterota bacterium; assembly: GCA_034723415.1. Lineage (GTDB taxonomy): Bacteria > Fidelibacterota > Fidelibacteria > Fidelibacterales > Fidelibacteraceae > TCS52. Next base: position 22,712 of record JAYEOX010000134.1, read on the forward strand.
ACATTATATTTTTTATCAATCATTTATTTTATTTCTTTTTCAATTAATTCTTTTAATGTTGGTTTTCCGATCTCCTGTAAATCGTATGTTACTCTTACAGATGGTTTTTTAATATTTATTACTCTTCTTAAATCAATTGGAGTACCTATTATTACAGAATCGCAATCTGTCTTAGCAATCGTTTTTTCAAGATCTTTCATTTGTTTTTTTCCATATCCCATTGCAGGTAAAAGTTTGCCAATTTCCGGATATTTTTCATAAGTATCTGTAATACTTCCAACCGTAAATGGTCTTGGATCAATAATTTCTTTCGCTCCATATTTTATTGCAGCTACTGTTCCGGCGCCATATTTCATTTCACCATGAGTAAGAGTTGGTCCGTCTTCAACAACTAAAACAGTTTTATCTTTGATTACATCTGTATTCTCTACAGATATAGGTGAAGCTCCGTCAACTACCACAGCATTTGGGTTTTGTTTACGAATTGTTGCTCGTAATTTATCAATATCTTTTGAATTTGCGGTATCAATTTTATTTATTACAATAATGTCAGCCATATTTAGATTTGCTTCTCCGGGATAATATGTTGTTTCGTGTCCGACTCGATGTGGATCAACAACAGTAATAGATAGATCTGGTTTATAAAAAGATGTATCATTATTTCCACCATCCCATACAATAACTTCGGCTTCTTTTTCCGCCTCTCTTAAAATTGCTTCGTAATCAACACCAGCATAAATTATGCTTCCCATATTAATATGCGGTTCATATTCTTCCATTTCTTCAATAGTGCATTTGTGTTTTTCGAGATCAGAAAGTTTGGCAAATCTCTGCACTTTTTGTTCGTTTAAATCACCGTATGGCATAGGATGCCTTATACTTGCTACTTTTTTTCCCATTTCAGTTAAAATCTCTACAACTTTTCTTGATGTTTGTGATTTACCACATCCGGTCCTGGTTGCAGTGATGGAAATCAATGGTTTCGTAGATTTTATCATTGTCTTATCATTTCCCATTAAACGAAAATCAGGTCCTAAGGCATTGATCAATGATGCATTATGCATAACTCTTTCATGTGGAACATCACTGTATGAAAACACTACTTCATCTATATCATTATTTTTTATTAGATCAGAAAGTTTTTCCTCATCGTATATTTTTATTCCATTAGGATATAATTTACCTGCCAGTTCCGAAGGATATTTACGTCCATCAATATCAGGTATTTGAGTTGCTGTAAATGCAACTACATCAAATTCTTCATTATCTCTAAAATAGGTGTTGAAATTATGAAAATCTCTTCCGGCTGCACCCATAATAATTACTTTTTTCTTTTTCATTTTTACTCCTTTTTATTTAGACAAAGCATGTTTTAATACTTCATCAATTTGTTTAACAAAAATAAAATTTATTCCTTTTTTTACATTATCTGGTATTTTTGATAGATCATTTTCATTGGCATCCGGTAATATTACTGTTTTAATTTTCGCTCTTTTGGCTGCTGTGATTTTCTCTCGAACTCCACCAATTGGTAGAACGCGTCCTCTTAAAGATATTTCTCCGGTCATTGCTACATCATGTTTCACTTTTTGATTTTTTAATAATGAAAAAACTGAAGTGATTATTGAAACGCCTGCAGAAGGACCGTCTTTGGGCGTAGCCGCAGCAGGAAAATGCAAATGAATATCGTTTTTCTTGAATATTTCAGAGTTAAAATCATATTTCTTAGAATTTGCTCTTAAATAACTTATAGCAGTTGAGATTGATTCTTTCATTACATCACCAAGATGCCCTGTCATTTTGTGTACACCTTTTCCCGGCATTATTGTCGCTTCTACGGGCAGAACTTCACCACCGGAAGCTGTGTAAGCTAATCCGGTAACAATACCAACTTCATCTTTATGTGGGATATCTTCTCTGAATATTTTTTTTGGTCCTAAATATTTTCTAATATTTTTTATGCTAATTGAAGTTTTTTCTCTGTTTTCTGTAGAGGCAAATTCACGTGCTACTTTTCTACAAATTTTTGCAATATTTCTCTCCAATGCTCTTACACCTGCTTCCATTGTATAATCGGATATTATGATATCAATAACTTTTTTAGTAAATGTCAAATATTTTGCTTTTAATCCATTTTCCTTTATTTGGCGTGGAATTAAAAATCGTTTAGCAATTTGTATTTTTTCAGGATTGATATATCCGGAAAGAAAAAGTTTTTCCATACGATCATTTAAAGCTGCTGGAATAGTATCTGTTGTGTTTGCAGTAGCAATAAAAGTAACTTTAGAGAGATCAAAGGCGACTTCTAAATAATTGTCTCTAAAATCATTGTTTTGTTCAGGATCTAATACTTCTAATAGTGCCGATGATGGGTCACCTCGAAAATCCTTTCCAATTTTATCAACTTCATCTATCATAATTACAGGATTTGCTACTTTTACACGCTTCAAGTATTGAATAATTCTACCAGGCATAGATCCAATATATGTTTTTCTGTGTCCGCGAATTTCCGCTTCGTCATGCATTCCACCAACAGAAAAACGGATAAATTTTCTTCCCATTGCTTTTGCAACCGATTGACCTAAGGATGTTTTACCAACTCCCGGAGCACCAACTAAACATAATATAGGACTTTTTGCATCTTTTTTTAATTTTTGAACAGAAAGAAATTCAAGAAATCTATCTTTAATATCAAATAAACCATAATGATCTTTATTTAATATTTTTTCTGCTTTTTGAATACTAATTTGTTTTTTTGTAAATTTTCCCCAAGGTAGCGAAGTGATCCAGTCAAGATAATTAGTAATTACCGTATAATCGGGAGAGGAGGGATGTAATTTTTTTAATCGTTCAATCTCTTTTTCAACCGCTTCTTTTGCTTCATCAGAAAGTTTGATTTTTTTAATTTTCTTTGTAATTTGTTCAATATCAGGATTAGAAAATTCATCTTTTCCTAGTTCCTCTTCAATTGCTTTTAATTGTTGACGAAGAAAATGTTCGCGTTGATTTTTATTAATTTCGGAATTTACCTTGTTATGTATTTTTGCATTTAATTTAATTAAATTATACTCTTTTTTCAAAAACTTAACTAATTTGACCAAGCGTTTATTTACATCTAATTCACTTAATAAATTTTGTTTATCTTTAACGTGTATATTTAATGCAGAGGTTATAAGATCAGCTAATTTTGATGGATCATCAATAGAAAAAATAACATCCTCAATTTCATCCGGAAAAATTGGTGAAATCGCAATAATTTGGTGGAATAAGTCGGAAATAGTACGAATTATTGCTTCTGCTCTCAGTTTTTTTCCATATATTTCATTTAAAAAATTTATTTTTGCTATTTTATATTTTTCCTTGGATGTTATATAGTTATCAATTTCTATTCTGCGTATTCCTCTTAATAAAACTCTATTAGATCCATCTGAACTTTTAAAAAATTTTAAAATACTACAAGCAACTCCAACCGAATATAAATTATCTTCATCTTTTCCAACAGAATTACTCTTTTTTGTAAATACTGCAATGTGTTTGTCTTCATTTAATGCATCTTTAATTAACTTTAAATATGCATCTTCATGAATTATTATTGGAAAAATTATATGAGGAAAGGCAACATTTCTCTCAATTGGTAATATTTTTAATATATTTGGTATATGATTGTCAGTTTGGTGACCATTTGTAATCTTCATTTTAATTTTTTGTCTCCTTTAATTTATTATTAAATTTAATAATAAATAGTCAATATTACAAGAAAATTATTTTGCATAACCTTGTGTAAAAAATTTAGATAATTTGATTCCTTAATTATTAATTTAAGTAACTTTTATAAAAATTAATGATCGTTTTCATTTCATCAATTGACTTCGCGTGATTTATTTTATCTCTATATTTGGTAGCATTTTTCATTCCCTTTGTATACCAAGCGAAATGTGATTTAAACATATTATAAGCAATTTTTTCCGGATAGTGATCTTCAATTAAATTTAAATGTTTTTTCATAATGGAAAATATTTCTTGATAGGAGGGACGAATTAAATTTACATTTATCAATTTATAATTTTTGTCTTTAATTGAAATATATTTATTTAGTTCCCTAAATATCCATGGATTTCCCAAAGCACCTCTGCCAATCATTATTCCATCACAATTTGTTTCATTGAACATTCGTACAGCATCTTTTGAATTCATTACATCACCATTTCCAATCACCGGAATTTTTACATTTTCTTTTATTTTCTGTATAATTGACCAATCAGCTTTACCGGAATATTTCATTTTCGCAGTTCGTGGGTGAATTGTAATTGCTTTTACTCCGACTTTTTCCAGTTTCATTGCGACATCAACTGCATTAATATTTTCATCATTCCAACCGGAACGAATTTTAGCTGTAACCGGTATATTTACAGTGTCAACGATTTTTTCAGTAATTTCTACCATTAATTTAATATTTTTCATTAATGCGGCACCGGCGCCTTTTTTAACTACTTTTTTTACAGGGCATCCAAAATTTAAATCGATTAGATCTGGTTTAATATTTTTTTCGATAATTTTTGCAGATCTGCTCATCACTTCCGGATCATTTCCAAAAATTTGTATTCCAATTGGGCGTTCGAATTTATTGAAATTCATATATTGAAGTGTCTTATCATTATTTCTGACAATTCCTTCTGAACTGACAAATTCTGAATATAAGAAACCGGCTCCCATCTCTTTACAGATCGTTCTAAATGGTTTATCTGTAACACCTGCCATTGGAGCTAAAAAGTAAGGATTTTCTATTTTTATGTTTCCAATTTTTAGCATTTTGGATTTTTATTGTTATTTAGTTGTTGGGTGTTATGTTAGTTATATTATAGATGTTACAATTGATTACTTTAAGTAATTATTGTAGTAATCTTTAATACCTTTTTCCAAATAATATTCCGGAGTATAATCTAAATCATTCTTTGTTTTTGAAATATCAGCCTCAGTATTATCTTGATAGAAATCATAAGGATTATCAAAATATTCTGTTTTCAATTCTGTTTGCATTGTACTATTTAATATTTTAATTATGTCATTAAATGTGCGAGCTTTTCCACAACCTACATTATAAATTCCACTTTTATTTGACAGTGCTGCTTTAATATTTGCTTGAACTATATCTTTAACATATACAAAATCACGTTTTTGTTCGCCATTTTTAAATATTCGCGGGTTTTTACCGGCTTTCATTTGTAAAGCAAGCTGATAGATCATTGATGACATTTTATTTTTAAAAGATTCACCTGGTCCGTAAACATTAAAATATCGTAATCCTATAATTGTGTTGGGATAAGTTTTCATTTGTTGTAAAACATATTGATCCAAAAGATACTTTGAATATCCATAAACATTTTCAGGAATTTCGCCTATACCAATCTTATTTGGGGCAGGGGAGTTGCCATAAATAGCAGCAGAGGAGGCATAAACTATAACAGAATTCATTTTTAAACCCATTTTTAATATGTTTTTAAATGAGTTTGTATTGACATTTATCATCTTCTCCTGATCAAGAACAGTTGTGTCAGTTATTGCAGCTTGATGAAAAATGTAATCGAATTTATAATTTTCTAATTGCTTGTATATTTCACTATCACAAATATCACCCGTAATTAATTCTCCCTTAAATCCAATTAAATTCTTAAAATGTCCATTATAAAACTTATCTAAAACAACTATTTTAGCTTTTGGATATTCTTCTTGTATATATTTAGTCAAATTTGAACCAATAAATCCCGCTCCGCCCGTAATAAGTATATTTTTATTGTTCATATTTTCTCCTTTTCAATTATTAATTAAATTTAATGAATATTATTTTGAAATTAAAGATATAAATTAATAAATTATATTATTGAAAAGTAAATTTGAAAAGGATAAATAATAGGAGAGAGGTATGAAAATTTTTAAGTATTTAATTGGATTGTTATTGATCATGTTTATATTTTTTTCTTGTGCTAAAAAACCAATTAGCAAAGAAACAAAGTATGGTGAATTGATATATGCAAATTTAGAAAACGCATCTTTTCCACATCCGGACAGGGAAAAAGGATATACATATAAAAATGAATTCTATTCTTATAAAGGACACTTCGATGATAATATGGTCGCAATTCTCATTCCCAAAAATTATTCTCCATCAAAAAATATTGATTTTGTAGTTCATTTTCACGGCTGGAATAACAGTGTTGATAGTGTGTTAGAGCAATATGAACTGTTAGAACAATTTTCTAAATCAAAGAAAAATGCAATTTTCGTGGTTCCACAAGGACCGAAAAATGTTTCTGATTCGTTTGGCGGAAAATTAAGCGATAAAGGCGGTTTTAATCGGTTTATGAAAGAATTAATGTCTCTATTAAAGGATAGAAAAGATATTCCAGAAGATAGCAAAATTCACGACATAGTTCTTACCGGACACAGTGGTGGATATAAAGTAATTGCCGATATAATTAGCAAAAATTCAATATTTAAACATATTCACGAAATATATCTTTTTGATGCATTATATGGCGAAATAAAGACATATTTGGACTGGTTGAATGTAGCTGGTCGTAGATTTTTCGTTATTTATACTGATAGTGGTGGAACTAAAAAGAAAACTAAAGAATTAGTTAATATTTATAAAGGTGTTGGCTTTCCATATTATTACCAACATACTAAAAAAGTAAAGAAATGGGAATTAATAAAAAATCCAATAATGGTATTACATAGTGATCTGGGTCATAATGAAGTGATGTATAAAAGAAAGATGTTTCAAAGAATTTTAAAAAATAGCCGATTGAAGGGCATAAAAACAAAATAATTTCAAATAATAGTTAAAATTTAATAATATATAATTAGGCACATTTTAAAGAAAAGTGTAAAAACAGGCATAAAACAATTTCGTATAATATATATTATGTAAACTAATGGATGTTTTTGTGTAAATTTGACTGCGTTTCCCTCTATTTTGTTTATTTCTTATACAAAAATAGTAATATAATAATTGTTAAGAATCGCACTTCATTTTCAAATATAATTTATTAAAAATATTTTTCTATTAGAGCTATATAAAAATTAGCACAAAAATATTTTTCACATAGTATTTCTTAATTCTAAAAATTAATATGCCTCCTCCCTCTTGAAGGATCTTCATAAAT
>JAYEOX010000134.1:29974-35537 GCA_034723415.1 Fidelibacterota bacterium
TTAAATATTAAATGTTTAATTGATGTTTGATAAATAATAAATTCTTAATTCAAAATTCATAATTACATTCAAAATTCCCATTCTCCAATTTCAAGTATCAAGCATATCATTTATCATCAATCTGCAAAATTGCAATAAATGCTTCTTGAGGAATTTCTACAGCTCCAACTTGTTTAAGTCGTTTTTTACCCTCTTTTTGCTTCTCTAACAGCTTACGTTTACGTGTAATATCACCACCATAACACTTTGCTGTAACATTTTTTCTTAATGCCTTAACAGTTTCACGAGCTATTATCTTTGAACCTATAGCAGCTTGTACCGGTATAGCAAATTGTTTTCTTGGAATCAAACTTCGTAATTTTTCAACTAATTTTCTTCCTTGTATTTGTGATTTTTCCTTATGAATTATCACTGAAAGTGCATCAACCGGTTCATTATTAATTAATATATCCAATTTGACTAGATCGGATTCTCGATATCCAATATATTCATAATCAAATGAAGCATATCCTCTGCTAACTGTTTTTAATTTATCATAAAAGTCATAAATCACTTCAGAGAGGGGAATTTCGTAGAATATTTGTGCTTTTGTCGGATCTAAATAATGTGTATTAATGTATGTGCCTCGTTTTTCTTGTGCTAACATCATTAAGTTACCAATATATTCGGATGGTGTTATTATTTCCGCCTTAATAAATGGCTCTTCAATGTTCTCTACACTTCCCGCATCGGGCATTTTTGAAGGTGTATCCATTATTACCTGTTCACCTGACTGTAAATTAACATGATATTCTACATTTGGAACTGTTGTAATTAATTCAAGGTCAAATTCCCTTTCTAAACGCTCTTTAACTATTTCTAAATGTAACATTCCCAAAAATCCACATCTGAATCCAAAACCCAATGCTTCAGCTGTTTCGGGTTCATAATGAAGTGATGCATCGTTTAATTTCAATTTCTCTAAAGCAGCTCTGAGCTCTTCAAAATCATCATTTTGGACTGGATATAATCCTGAAAAAACCATTGGTTTCATTTCTTGATATCCTTTCAATGGTTTTTCTGCTAAATTATCTGTTGTTGTAATAGTGTCACCAACTTTCAGATCCTGAATATTTTTTATCTGACAAACTAAATATCCAACATCTCCGGAACGAAGAATATCTGACTTTTTTTTCTTTAAGTGAAATGACCCAACTTCCGTTATTTCGTATATTTTACCCGTTGACATTATACTAATATTTTGGCCGGGTTTCAATTCGCCGTCAAAAACTCTTATGTATGGAATTGCTCCTCGATAACTGTCAAAAACACTATCAAATATTAGTGCACGAGTGGGAATATCTATATTAATTTTGGGAGGTGGTATTTTTTTAATGATTTCTTCTAATAGTTTTGGTACTCCTTTTCCGGTTTTTGCACTGATCAATATTATTTCTTCCTCATTACAACCAATAAGGTCAATTATTTGTTGTTTTATTGATTCAATTTCAGCACCGGGCAGATCAACTTTATTTATAACAGGAATGATTTCCAAGTCATTTTCAATAGCTAAATATGTATTTGTTACAGTTTGTGCTTCAACTCCTTGCGATGCATCAACTAATAAAATAGCTCCTTCGCAAGCTGCTAAACTTCTGGAAACTTCATAGCTAAAATCCACATGTCCTGGAGTATCTATTAAATTAAATGTATATTTTTTGGAATTCTCAGAAGTATATACAATTTTAATTGGATGAGATTTTATTGTAATGCCTCGCTCCCGCTCTAAATCCATATCATCGAGTATCTGTTCTTTCATCTGGAATTTTTTGAGTGTACCGGTAATTTCCAACATCCTATCAGCTAATGTTGATTTTCCGTGATCGATGTGTGCTATTATACTAAAATTTCGTATTTCTTGATTTTTCATAAGTGTAAATTTAAGGAATTATTGGCAGAAATGAAATAAAAAATTACAAGAAAGAGAATTTAACTACCAAGAATACAAAAAACAAACATGTACACAAGGAATAATTATATATTTTAATAATAAATTTGCAAAGAGAATGATCTATGTAAATTTAGCTTTTGAATTTTGACTATTTTATTCTGTGAATTAAAAATAATTTTTACTAACTTTTAGTAACTTTATGGAAAAGAATTATGAAATATAAAGTATTTACCCTCATTTTTAGTTTATTCGTTATTATTCAACTATTCGGGCAAAATATTATAATAGATGGGACTGTTATTGATTCAACAGACAATAAACCAATTCAAAATGTAAATATTTCTATGAAAAATTCGTATATTGGAACAATAACAGATGATAATGGCTATTTTCGCTTGAGTATTGATACGTCAAAAATAGAGTCAAGAAGTTTAATTATCAGCCATGTGAAATATAAATATAAGAAAATAAAATTTAATGATATTAAAGATGATGAATATATAAAATTAGTTGAAAAAGTATTTCAATTTAAAAATATAAGTATTTATGGTAATATAAACAAATTTGAATATAAACAAGAAATTAGAAATGCCGTAACATCAATCTCCTCTGCTTCATTTGAAGATGTTGGCAACATAGATGTATCGGATGTTCTAAAAAGCGAACAGAGCATTCATATAGATGAAAAATTAAACGGAGAGAAAAATATTTCAATTCGCGGCAGCAATAGCGACGAAGTTGTGATCCTATATGATGGAATTCCAATAAATAACAATTTTAATAATTATTCTGACTTATCGCTAATAAATGAAAATATTTTGGATCATATTGATATAATCAAGGGAAGTAATGTTGCTTCAATGGGTGCATATAATTCTTCAGCGGTTATAAATTTCGTACCTAAATACAAACAAGATTATTTAGTGAAATTCAATCAGCAATTTGGCTCATATAATTCAGGAAAATGGAATTTAAATCTACATAAAGATCTATTTGGAATTAATATGTTTTCCGGAATTGGCAACGCATCATCAAAATTAAACTATGTTGATACCACAGCAAATTCTGATATATTAAACACATCTTCGAATATTACAGCGGGATTATCAATACCATTTGGGAAAACATTTAAAGAGAAAAAGCAGCATAATATAAAGGCAAATTTTTTACAAAATGAAAGAAAATATGAAAATGGTCAAATTTCAGATACATTGGAAACCGATCAGACATTAATAAACTTAAAATTTTCCGAAACTTTTAAAAATATTGGTGAAAGCAGTTTCTATTTTTCACAACAAAATTCCAATCAGGCGCATAGCTGGATATATAATGATTCTTCAAGAAAAAGAATATTGAAAGATAATACGAACATTTTTCAAGGTGATCATATTTATGATACTGAAAATATTAGTATTTTTCTGGCATATCAAAATAAACAATCAAAAATATCCGAAACTTATAATGAAAATAAGGAAACCTTTCAAAGAAGCAACAACAATGTATCCGGCGGTCTGCAATTTAAAAATGCAGAATTATCATACCCATTTGATTTGAAAGATGTACAATTCAGTTTTAAATATGAAGATGTCTCGGATTCTAAAATTGAGTTAGCAGATATATCTGCGATTTCGGATTCGATAAAAAGTCACTGGCGTGAAAAATCATTTATGATCTCAACTTCATTTATTGGAGCACCAAAATACTTCTTATATAAGGTAAATTTTAATTATTCTTCCGGATTTCGCATTCCCTCCCTCCTACAGCAAGTTACAGCTCTTAGATTCCCCATCACAGAAAAAAATAATACTTTATTGACCGAATATAAAAGTAATTTTGAAATTGTAAACACCTTGTCAATTAATAAATTTGACAGCAATGTTCTATCTGAAATATTACTTACATTTTCAATATTTACAAATTCATATCAAAATAAAATGAGAATGATACATTTGAAAGGAAGTTCGGTGCAATATTTTGATAATTACAATGATGCGCAAATTTATGGGATTGAATCTTCGTTCATTCCATTATTTGCAGATGGTATCTGTAAATTAAACTTTTCAGCTTCAAAATATTTTATTGAGAATAAATTGGCATTTCCATTTAAACCAACAGATAAATTAGCAGCAGGTTTAATAATTGCAACAAAAATGTTTAATTTCAGTTTACAATTTTTTCACGAATCGGGATCAATGGGGCTCATTGTTAATGAAATTAATGACGATGGAGTGCTATTATTAAAAGAAATGGAAATAGACTCATTTGAAAGTTTAGATATTCAACTGAAAAAAGAGTTCAAACTGTGGCGTTTTAATACATATATTTCTGTTAGCGGCAAAAATATTCTGAATGATAAAATGGTGTTAGAAGGAATTGCACTTAAAGATAGAAGATTTTATTTATCAGGAGGAATTGAATTTAAATGAAAATTAAAGCGATCTCTATAATTATTGTGATATTCACATTGATATTTACATCCTGCATATCAAATCCCTTTTGGCAAGATGATGATATCAAAGAAAGATCAATTACAGGAAAAGTTGTTTTAAGCGATAATGAAGATTCATGCGATAGTGTGTATGTTTGGTTAGAAGTGTTTAATTTAGGCACTTACACCAATAATGACGGAGAGTTCGAAATAGTAATTCCACCGGTAGAATCACAAAATAATGGTGCAGGGCTTAACGGAGATTATAAACTCTATGTTTGGCTTGCAAATTATGAGATCAGACATTTTATTATCTCATTTTCAAATGGTGAATTTTCATCTGTTCAAAATTATATCGATGGAAATGGTGAATTTCTTGAAGATGTAAATCTGCAAAAAATGTTATCTGTTAAAACAACTGTTACTTCTGATAGTATTGATACTGACACACTTGGCAATAATGATAAAATCTATATTGATGTACAATTAACTTCTAATATTAACTCTGAATTATCAATAAAAACTTATAAACAATCACTACCATTTCCTTATAGAGAACAAATCCATACCGGCATTATTTTAGAATCATTATCCGATCCTGCGAATAAGAGTGTAATTCCTCGTCAGAATAATTGTGATATTGTTACTACATATATTTCACCATTTACTCAAATGGATATGAATTACGAGTTGAAAATTGACTCATCAAGCAATTATATAAGGCAAATATACAGTAAATATAATATTCAATTTGATTCGTTTACTATTTCGTCGGGAGATTATAAGGTATATCCATACATTTTATTTTTAGATAATTATGTTCCTGATGGATTGATAAATTCTATCGATGAAGAGCTATTCAATATTAAAAATGGATATTATAAAATACCAATAAAGAGAGATGATGCGGTAATTAGAATTGATCTTGACTAATTTGTCATCTAATTACACGAATTGATCGAAAATGTTTGTCATCGAATTACACGAATTTATCGAAAGTGTTTGTCATCGAATTACTCGAATTGATCGAATTGCTTTTAGCAACTAACAAAAGCTAACAATAACGAACAATAACTAACAAAAATTATAGCAACTAACAAAAACTAACAATAACGAACATTTTTAATTTAGCGATTAAACAGTTCACATCTTCACAAAGTCACCCAGTCACAAAATCACTCCATCGCCAAGTCACTCCGTCAAAT